>NVQY01000158.1 GCA_002400675.1 Paracoccaceae bacterium
AAACCAACCGATGACGGCTGGCGGTTAGCGCCATTTCGCGCCCATCCATACCGGGCGCGGGCCAGTAGACGCCCGCGCCCGCCACCTGCCAATCGGCAGAGGGCAGCACATAATCGACCCGCAACCGGCCCACGCGCGGCCAATCGACCGTGTCCAGCGCATTGTCGCCCTCATGCCCCTGATCATCCGCCATCGCGGCCCCGTCGCTGCGCGGTTGCGGGTCTTGCAGGCGCCGGTCGGTCAGAAGGGTTCGAATTGCAACCTGGCGTCCGTCGCTGTCGTTGGGATCAAGGTTGCCCCCCCCGGCAAGGACAAAGCGCCCGGTTACAGGTGGGGGAAACGCGCCGTCCAACAGCTTGCGCCAGAACAGGATTTCGTCGTGGTTGCGCCGCCCATTGCGGTCCTCGGCCCCGTCAAATACCGGCGGGCCAGCCTGAAAAGTCATCAGGGTCATCCCTACCCCATCCGGCAAACGGATCGGCACAAGCCAGTGGCCGGTACTGGACAGGCGCTGAATTTCAAGGGCCTCTGACGACGGAAACGGCGTCCCGTCAGGGTGTTGCGGCAACAAGGCGTTAGGCAGATCGCGCCACAGCAGCGCGCTATAGTCGCGCGCCTGATCTGGCAGGATGGCAAACCGCGACAGGACGGCCATTCCGCCCCGCCCGCTGAAGGCTCCAAAGCCTTGCGCGTCGCCCGGCCCGCCGGTGCGCCCGTCGCCGTCAAGGTCCAGATCACTGGCCAGCCCAGCATTCGGTTGGGGTGCATACGTATAGGGATAGTCCACCCCCGCATCGCGCAAAAGATCGACAAAGGCCGCCAGCGCAACGCCGTCGTAATCCCAGTCAAACCCCTGCACCGCCAGTATATCCGGTGCCGTGCGGGCAATCACCTGAACCACGGCTGCAATCTGCGCGTCCTTGCCGCGCCGGATATCGCGCAGCAACACCCCCGGCCCGTCCCGGTTAAGTTCAACGTTGAAACTGGCCACGCGCAGGGTATCGGCAAGGGCGGAAAACGACAGCAGGATCAGGGCGACTGCCCCGCAAAGTGCCCGCACGGGGATCATGCAGCCTGCATGGCCTGCGCGTTGGCATAGGCCCGGCGGCGCTTTTCCTCGATCAGATCGGCGATACGGGTCATCGCCACGCCGCGCATGATCATGCTGGCGGGCAGAAAGGACCACGCGCTCATCGTCCAGATCATGGTTTGCGGGTTTTCGAACATCATCGGACTGCCCCAATCGCCCGCCGCCTTGACCACGGCGGGGATGATGAACGGTAGCAGAACGCCAAAGATAATGTTGACCCGGCCATCGCGATGCAGCCGGTAAACCACATCGCCGCCGGTGGTCGGGTCAAACAGCGGAAGATTAACCCAGACGTTGAAGGCCCCGTTGCCGGTTGGCCAGCCCAGAATACGCACGGCAAACAGAAACGATGTGACCGTCAGCAAGGCAATCAGATACGACACCCCGGCCGATATCCGCACGGTTTCCACGACCGTCTGCGAGGTGCCCGGCGGCAGCATCAGAACCACCAGACGGACCGGCGAATACGGAAAGTCCAGACCGTTGCCGATCCCGGCCCCGATATTGCTGAGCAGCATCGTCAGATTGGTAGGATGGTAGGTGTTGTTGCTGACCAGTGTCAGAATGACCACGGTGGCAAACAGGGCGAAATAACGAATTCGGTTCAGCGGCGGTGCATCGCGGAACTCAACAAAACTGGGAAAGTGGGAATTGTATTCCACAAACGTCAGCATCGCCGCCAGCAACGCCAGCAGCACGCTCATTTCGATGGATGTATCGGTCGCACGCGGCAGCAACAACGAAGGCGTTGCAACCAGCATGGCCACCAATAATCCGCGCATAGCTGCGCCTGATGTGCGTGCAAACACTGTTCGATCCCTTCAAACTGGACAGGCGTGATACGTTGCCGCGCCTTTGTTCCAACTTGATCCCGCCAACTTGGACGGTATGCCTCATTTTGGCCTTATTTGTGCCTTCATTCGGCCAGGCACTCAAGCCGTTGAACCGCCCAACGGGCAATTTTGGCTAAGATCATGGCGATACTGGTGCGTCTTTGCATCAAGTCCGGCCCGCCTTATGGCCAGACGCATTGGCGTCCACAACATCTTGTAGCGGCACGGACAGATGCGAAAAAAAAGCCATGGGCCGCCTTGCAAAGCGGCCCAAAAGCGGTCTCTGGGGGAAAGGCGACCCTAGATCAGACCCACGGGCGTTCCACGGCTGCTTTGGCCTCGAACCCGTCGATGGCGGCGACCTTGTTCAGGGTCAGGCCGATGTCATCCAACCCTTCTAACAGACAGTGTTTCTTGAAGGAATCCACTTCGAAGGCAAACACTTCGCCATCGGAGGTGGTCACGGTCTGGGCCTCAAGATCGACGGTCATCCGGGCGTTTTCGCCTTTTTCCGCGTCCTGCATCAACACGTCGACCACCTCTTTGGGCAGGACGATCGGCAGGATGCCATTCTTGAAACAATTGCTGAAAAAGATGTCGGCAAAACTGGTCGAGATCACACAGCGGATGCCGAAATCCTTGATCGCCCAAGGCGCATGTTCACGCGACGACCCACAGCCGAAATTGTCGCCTGCCACCAGAACTTCGGTGTTGCGATAGGCCGGTTTGTTCAGCACGAAATCGGGCCGTTCATTGCGGTCGTCGTCATAGCGCATCTCGTCAAACAGGTTCACGCCAAGGCCCGAGCGTTTGATGGTTTTGAGGAACAGCTTGGGGATGATCATGTCGGTGTCGATATTGATCAGCGGCATAGGGGCCGCGACCCCGGTGATTTTGGTGAATTTTTCCATGTTAGTCTCCGATTGTAACGGCAAGGTGCCTGAGGCTAGCCACCGTGTGGCCAAAACTTTTCGAATTGTTGTTGTCGACATCCAAATGTTGCGCGATGTCGTTTGCGCGCATGATCTTGCCCGGCCCTCTATTTGAAAGTCGCCTCAAAACCTCTGAAGGCTGGGGAATATCATCCGGGTTACCCCGAACCGAATTCGGTCTGCTGCCTTGTGTAAGATACCCCGCCATTTCAAGCGCAAGAGGATCGCCCAGAAACCAAGCCTCCAGTTCCTGACACACGATCCGTACGGTTGTTTTGGCTTCTTTGCCGGCGTTTCGAGCGAACACCTTTAGAGTTTCTTTTCTGGCGATACAGTCTCCATTGTCATTATCACGAAGTATCAGGAACGATGTATCTGGAGTATTCCAGTTTGGTAGCTTGATACGAACGGACCGTTCCAAGTCCTGTACCCCCTGATGCGGCAAAATTTGGATCAGTGAAGCGTCCAGCCCAAGTTTTGGAATCAGATGGTCCAGCGTGGTCTTCATGCTTTTTTCCTCAACAAAGATAACCAGCGTCATGCGGGATCAACTCCGGCAAAAAGGTTTTCGCGCCATAACCAACCCGGCCTGTCCCCTGCGTCGACAAACGACTTGAGCAGTGCATCGTCTGCCGCCCGATGAATTGTGCTGTAACCGGCCTCTTTCTTGAGCCAAAAAATTGAAGAAAGCGGAACTGCGTTTAGAAAGTCTGGTGAGTGGGTGGTAACAAATACCTGACCCTCGCCCCTTCGTCGATGGGCGTAATCCGCAAACTCCTCAGCAAGGATCGTAAGTAGGCTCGGGTAAAGTTGATTTTCAGGCTCCTCTACGCAAAGCAGAGGATGCGGGTTTGGGTCCGCCAGAAGGGCAAGATACGCGAACATCTTGATAGTTCCATCTGATACTGAACGGGCGATAAAGGAAGTATCAAATGCCTCATCCCGGAATCGAAGCACTACCCGGCCATCGCCGGTATCCTGCGCAATCACTTCGGCTATGCCCGGAACACGATCTGCCATTCTTTTGATAACATCTGAAAAAATTTTCGGGTGATCGTCATGTAAATATTGCGCATAGAGCGCAAGATTGTCACCTGACGCACTTAGGTGCTCTGCCGGTGCCGCATCCGGCTCCCCGCGCGCATCAGCAATATGAAAATCGCTGACGGTCCATTGCTCTATCAGTGAACGAAGTTGGCTGGCAGCATCAAAATCATTGAGTTGCCCTAGCGCCTTGATGGCCAGAAAGTATGGTTTGTCCAACTGATAAGTTTCACGGGGCAGTGTTTTGTAATCTACATCAGGATTAAAGGCATCATCCGTTTCTTTTACAGCCTCACCAATACCATTTCGGAAGTCAAGAAAATGATACGGGGATCCAGTGTGCAGAGCGCGCCTGAATCTGAGAATTTCCCTTTTTACGGTTGTTCTGCGCTCATGCTCCGCAATCTCAATCGAGTACGTAACTAGCCGGGATACATCCTCATCCTCGAAATCCAGCTTGACTTTGAGCTGAATTAGAATTGTATCCTTTTCGCTTCCACGGGATACAACCTGTGTAAACCCACCTCTCTTTTGAAGCGCTGATCGCACGTCACCGATCAAACAATCCTTGAGGAATTCAAACACGTCAATCAGAGTGGACTTTCCCGAACCATTGGCACCAACCAGCACAGCAAATCCTGGAATGTTGTTCATCTCAACGTCTTTGAGTGCCTTGAAGTTTTTTACCTTAATGGATTGTATTTGCACTACTATACCTCTCTACCGTCCGGCACCCTAACGGTAATCATTGCGACCCCGGTGATTTTGGTGAATTTATCCATGTTAGTCTCCGACGGGGCTGATCCCCGGTTTGTTACTGGTCGATACGATTTTTGAGCGCACGCAGGAAAAAGGCCAGCATGACCAGCCCGGCTCCGTTGAACAAAAGTTCAATGCCCAGAAGAATACCAAGCAGACTCGGGGCGATCACAAAGAAATTGGCGGTGATGTAACCGGCCAGCAGGAGCGACAGGGCACCAGACAGCAGCATCGGCCAGAAGAACGGCGTGGTGCGCATCTGATACGCGGTAATCAGCCGGGTAACGCCGCTGGCCGCAAAGATGATTGTCACCAGCGTGGCAAGCGAAATGACGCCTTCCAAGGGCCGGAATATCAGGGACGCCCCGAGGAACAGCATCAACAGGCCCAGCGCGAGTCCCATCCATTTGGCCCCGCCCTCACCGCTAAACCCCGCAAATATCTGGATGCCTCCGGATATGGCGAACATGAACCCGGCCAGCACGGTGACGGTTACGGAAGCGGCGATCGGATTGGCCAGCACAACGAAACCGAACACAATCGAAAGGATGCCGAGGATAAGCCATTTGACCCAGATTTTCATTTGATAACTCCTATTACAACTGTCATCTGCTTACAGCATTTTCCGCACATCCGTCAGCTTTCCGGTGATTGCCGCCGCTGCGGCCATGATCGGGCTGACCAGATGGGTGCGCCCTCCGCGGCCCTGACGCCCTTCAAAGTTGCGGTTCGAGGTGGCGGCGCAACGTTCGCCCGGTTCCAGCTGATCCGGGTTCATCGCCAGACACATAGAGCACCCCGCGAGGCGCCATTCAAAGCCGGCATCGGTGAAAATCTGCGCCAGCCCCTCTTCTTCGGCCTGCAAACGCACCAGACCAGAACCGGGCACGATCATCGCCCGCATCCCGTCCTTGATCTTTTTACCCTTGAGGATACCGGCAGCGGCGCGCAGATCTTCGATCCGCCCGTTGGTGCACGATCCAATGAATACGGTGTCGATTTCGACCTCGGTCAGCGGCGTGCCGGGGGTCAGGCCCATGTAGTCCAGCGCGCGTTGAACCGCCCCTACCTTGCCACCCTCGAAATCCGCAGGTGCGGGCACGTTCGAGGTGATCGGCAGCACGTCTTCGGGCGAGGTGCCCCATGTCACGACTGGGGCGATGTCTTCTGCGGCGATGGTGATCACTTCGTCCCAAACCGCATCGTCGTCGGTGAACAGGGTTTTCCACCACGCAAGCGCGGCCTCCCACTGTGCGCCCTTTGGCGCGTGGGGGCGGCCCATGACATAATCATAAGTGGTTTGATCCGGCGCGATCAGACCGGCGCGCGCGCCGCCCTCAATCGCCATGTTGCAGACGGTCATGCGGCCTTCCATCGACAGATCGCGAATCGCCTCGCCGCAATACTCGATCACATAGCTGGTGCCGCCGGCGGTGCCGGTCTTGCCGATCACCGACATGGTGATGTCCTTGGCGGTGACGCCGGGGGACAGTTTTCCGGTGATCTCGACCTTCATGTTCTTGGATTTCTTCTGGATCAGCGTTTGCGTGGCCAGAACATGTTCCACCTCTGACGTGCCGATGCCATGCGCCAGCGCGCCGAATGCGCCATGGGTGGCGGTGTGGCTGTCGCCGCACACCACGGTCATACCCGGCAGGGTCCAGCCCTGTTCGGGACCGACGATATGCACGATACCCTGACGGATGTCGCTGACCGGGTAGTAATGGATGCCAAAATCACGGGCGTTCTTGTCCAGCGCCTCGACCTGAATGCGGCTTTGTTCGTTCTTGATGCCCTGTTCACGGTCCGGCGTTGTTGGTACGTTGTGATCGGGCACGGCGATGGTCTTGTCGGGTGCGCGCACCGGGCGGTTCAACAGGCGCAGGCCCTCAAAGGCTTGCGGGCTGGTCACTTCGTGCACCAGATGGCGGTCGATATACAGCAGGCAGGTGCCATCGTCGGATTGATCCGCGACATGGGCATCCCAGATTTTGTCATAAAGCGTTTTGGGGGACATGTGTCCTCTCCCGTAGTTTGGAAATGTCAAAAAGGGTGGCGGTGCCGGTTACAGGCAAGCCAGAACGGTGCGGGTCGCGCCAAAGAACCGTTCGCGCAGGCGGGCACGGTCTTGCAGGTTCATAACGCGGTCGCAAACATGGCTCATACTGCCCAAGTACAGAGGCCGGGCCAGTCAATCAAGCACCCAAGCAACGTTTCGCCGGTGCGAATATGCCTGTTGTGCCCGCATCCGCCTTGGCATAAAGGGCACAAGCCCGCCGTGTTGCGGGCAAATCCCAAGGAATTATTGAAATATTACCTTCGGATTGTTACCTATTACAATATCCCCTGTGCCGGGGGCGAGCGGCACGCTTTATGGAGGACAAAGTCCTGACATCCCCTGCAGAGGCGGTTGTGACCGCTGATGACAAGGGTGGTCCGATGACCGCCCACACAAAACCCACCAGCGACAAGCTGATTGCGCATGTTCGTTCCTCACTGGATGACGACAAGGCCGAAGAAGTTGTGCAGATTGACCTGCGCGGCCAGACCGAGATTGGCGACTATATGGTCATCGCCTCGGGCCGGTCCACGCGTCAGGTTTCAGCCATAGCGGAAAAACTGGTTGATAGCATCAAACAGGAATTCGGCTTTACGCCCAAGGTCGAGGGACGCGAGTCTGGCGACTGGGTGCTGGTTGATACCGGCGATGTGATCGTCCACATCTTCCGCCCCGAAGTGCGCGAATTCTATCAACTGGAAAAACTGTGGCAGCCAACCGGCGACAGCTGACGCCTGCCCGCGCCGGATAGGGTTGCAACGCCATGCGAGTTCACATTTGTGCGGTTGGCCGGCTGCGCGCCGGGCCGGAAAAAACCCTGTTTGATGACTATCTTACCCGGTTCGACCGCACGGGCCGCGCTTTGGGGTTGGGGCCGGCCAGATTGATCGAGGTCGAAGATCGCAAAGGCGGCGGCATGGGCGCAGAGGCGGCGTTATTGCGCCGGGCCATCCCCAAGGGCGCGTTGATCTGCACGCTGGATGAACGCGGCAAGACCCTGACCTCGCCGCAATTTTCCAAACATCTGGGCAAATGGCGCGACGCCGGGCGCGGCGATCTGGCGTTGGTGATCGGCGGCGCGGATGGCATTGACCCCGGCCTGCGCGCCGAGGCCGACTTCAGCCTGTCGTTTGGCGCGATGGTCTGGCCGCATATGCTGGTGCGGGTGATGTTGGCCGAACAGCTATACCGCGCCGCGACCATATTGGCTGGCGGGCCGTATCACCGGAGCTAGTTCGGCGGGTTTAGTTTAGGGAAACAATCGTGGTTTCCGGGCTCCAGCCATCGACCAGACAACGCGCCTGAATCTGCACCTGTGTAGTGCCATCGGGCAGGTCTACGCCGGTCAGGGACCGGGTAAAAGGTTGCTCGCCCACATGCGGGTGGACCAGAATACGAATCGCCAGCTCTTTGCCGTCCATATCCAGAACACGCCACGCATCGGCGTAATGTTCCCACCCGGTATCGGGGTGCGACAGGGTGACATCAAACCGCCACCCGTTTGAAGATTTGTCCACGGCGACCCTTTCGACCACAGCAAAATCGGCAAACGCCGGGGCAGCGATCAGAACAGCGGGCAGCATCAAAGCAAGCAGAGTATGTTTCATGCGGTCGTTATGACAGCCACCGCGCGAAATTGGAATCACGTCTGTGTGTCCGGTGGCACCCGCAACAGGATCTGGCGCGATTGCGATACAAATTCGCGCCGGTACAACATCGCGGACGTCAAAACCACCGCCAGAATAAGCGGGATCGGCCCCAGCAACCACGCCACCACCGCCAGCGCAAAGTAGACCGACCGCATCGCCCGGTTGAACGAGCGCGCCGCCGTGATGCTGAGGTCTGCCGACTGACTGGCGCGCGGCAGGGCAAGCGGGGCGGTAGGATCATTGGGCACCGAGGCCATCAAAACAGAGCAATAGCCAAACAGCCGGTGCGACCAGACGAATTTCAGGAAAGCATTGGACAGAAACAACAAAAGCATCAGGATCTTGATCTCCCAGACTACAGTCGGCGCGTTTCCCAGTGTCAGGTCACTGGCCAGCCCGGCCAGCCGTTCGGTGTTGCCAATCAGGGCAAGACCTCCGCCAATGGCAATCATCGAGGCCGAAGCGAAGAACGCCGTGCCCTGGCGTAAGTTGCTGACCAGTTGAGCGTCAAAGATTCGCGGCTCGCGGGTGACCATCTGTTGCATCCAGTCACGGCGGAAATTATCCATCAACACCGAAACCGAGGGTTTACCCGGCGATGTTTTTTCGATCCGCCAGTTGATCCAGACCCACAGCACGGCCAGCACCGCCAATGCGCCATAGTCCAGCGGCGAAAACAGATATAGTCGGTCATTCCATGTCATGGCTGTGACAGTATGTTTTCGGATGCGTACTTGCCAGATGGTAAAATTGGTAATATCTTTTTACCAATAGGAGAATCCGCATGGAAATGCCCACCCCCAACCCGGAAATCATCGCCCGCAAGGCGGCCCTTGTTGCGCGTCTGGAACGTGTGTTGCCCAAGGAGGCCATCATCTCGGACGAGATCGAAACCCGCGCCTATGAGTGTGACGCGCTGACCGCGTATAAGTGCCCGCCGATGCTGGCCGTGTTGCCGTCCTCGACGCAGGAAGTGTCTGACGTTTTGCGCATCTGCCACGAGATGGGGGTGCCTGTGGTGCCGCGCGGGGCCGGCACTTCGCTGGCCGGGGGGGCGTTGCCGACCGCTGACAGTATTATTCTGGGCGTGGCCAAGATGAATGACGTTCTGGAAACCGATTATGAAAACCGCATCATTAGGGTGCAGACCGGGCGCACGAACCTCAGCGTCAGCGGCGCGGTGGCGGAAGAGGATTTCTTTTACGCGCCCGACCCGTCAAGTCAGCTGGCCTGCGCCATTGCCGGCAATATCGCGATGAATTCCGGCGGGGCGCATTGTCTGAAATACGGGGTGACGACCAACAATCTGCTGGGCGTTACGTTGGTGTTGATGGATGGCACGGTGACGGAAATCGGCGGGGGCTATCTGGATTCAGGCGGGCTTGACCTGTTGGGGTTGATCTGTGGCTCTGAGGGGCAGTTGGGCGTGGTGACCGAGGCCACGTTGCGTATTTTGCGCAAGCCTGAGGGCGCAAGGCCGGTGTTGATCGGCTTTGACAGCAACGAAGTGGCCGGGGCCTGTGTCAGCGACATCATTCGCGCCGGGGTTTTGCCGGTGGCAATCGAGTTCATGGACCGCCCGTGCATCGAGGCGACCGAGGCCTTTGCCCACGCCGGGTACCCCATGTGCGAGGCCTTGTTGATCGTCGAAGTCGAAGGCAGCCCGGATGAGATTGACGCGCAGTTGAAGGTGATCAAGGACATCGCGCGCGGTCACAACCCGGTGGAGTTGCGCGAGGCACAGGACGAAGACGAGGCCGCGCGCATCTGGCTGGGACGCAAGAGCGCGTTTGGGGCCATGGGGCAGATCAACGATTACATGTGTCTGGATGGCACGATTCCGGTCACGGCCTTGCCGCTGGTTCTGCGAAGGATTGAAGAGATGTCGAAGGAATATGGGCTGGACGTGGCCAATGTGTTTCATGCGGGTGACGGCAACATGCATCCGCTGATCCTGTTTGACGCCAACAAGCCGGGTGATCTGGAGTTATGCGAGGATTTTGGCGCGGATATTCTGAAACTATGCGTCGAGGTTGGCGGCTGTCTGACCGGAGAGCACGGGGTTGGGGTGGAAAAGCGCGATTTGATGCTGGTGCAGTATTCAAAGGTGGATCTGGAGGCGCAGTTGGCGATCAAGGACGTGTTTGATCCCGCATGGTTGTTGAACCCGGCCAAGGTGTTTCCGCTGGCCATAACGAAAGACCGCAGGGAAGCGCGCGCGACTGCCGCGTAAGAGGGGGCCAGCCCCCATCGCCCTGACGGGCAATTCCCCCGGAGTATTTTGAACAAGAAGAAGCGTATGGAACCGAAGAATGAGGCCGAACTGGCCGGGATTATAGCAGCGGCTGAAGGGCCTTTGGCGATAGAGGGTGGCGGCACACGGGGTGTTGTGGTTGGCGGTGAGGTGTTGAGCACGTCGGGGCTGGCTGGGGTTGAATTGTATGAACCGGGGGCGCTGACGTTGGTGGCGCGCGCGGGCACGCCGGTGGCGAAGATTGAGGCGGTATTGGCCGAGCATAATCAACGGATGGCGTTTGAGCCGATGGATCATCGGGGGTTGGTCGGATCATCCGGCACGCCGACCATTGGCGGGGTGATTGCCGGGAATATCTCGGGGCCGCGTCGGGTTCAGGTCGGGGCGGCGCGGGATTTCCTGTTGGGGGTTCGTTTTGTTGATGGGCGGGGCCAGGTTATTCGCAATGGCGGGCGGGTGATGAAGAATGTCACTGGCTATGATCTGGTCAAATTGCTGGCCGGGTCGTGGGGTACGTTGGGGGTATTGAGCGAGGTTGCTCTTAAGGTGTTGCCGATGGCCGAGACGCAGGCGTCGGTTCTGGTTGAAGTATCGGATGCAGGGGCGGCGGTTGGGGTGATGTCGCGGGCGTTGGGGTCTCCGTTTGAAGTCAGCGGCGCGGCGTTTGATCCGGCGGCATCGCTGGTGATGCTGAGGGTTGAGGGATTTGAGGCGTCGGTGGCCTATCGTTTGGAGCGGTTGAAGGATCTGCTGGGGGATGCGGGTGAGGTGAGTTTCACTGAGACGTTTGAGCAATCAGAGCTGCTTTGGCGGGCCGTGCGCGATGTTGATGTGTTTCAGGGGCGTGCGGGGGATGTGTGGCGACTGTCGGTTAAGCCTTCGCAGGCACCGGAGGTGGTGGCGAGGCTGGAGGCGGATGGGCTGTTGTTCGATTGGGGCGGCGGGTTGATCTGGGTTTTGATGCCCGAGGGGGTCAATTTTCGCCAGCGCGCCGGGGGTTTTGCCGGCCATGCGACGTTGGTTCGGGCAAGTGAGGAGGTCAAGGCGCGGTTGGGAGTGTTTCACCCGTTGCCCGCGCCGTTGCAGGTGATCAGTGACGGGATACGCAAGCGGTTTGATCCCAGGGGCATTCTGAACGCCGGGTTGATGCAGCCGGGCGCGGGGGTGGCTATCTGATGCAGACCGTTTTCACCAAGGAGCAGTTGCAGGACCCGGCCATTCAAAGCGCCAATGATATTCTGCGGGCCTGTGTGCATTGCGGGTTTTGCACCGCCACCTGCCCCACCTATCAGGTGTTGGGCGACGAATTGGACAGTCCGCGAGGGCGAATCTATCTGATCAAGGACATGCTTGAGAACGACCGGGTGCCGGATGAACGCACGGTCAAGCATATTGATCGCTGTCTGTCGTGTCTTGCCTGCATGACCACCTGCCCGTCCGGCGTGCATTACATGCATCTGGTCGATCAGGCACGGGCCTATATTGAACGGCGCTATAAACGTCCCCTGACCGATCGCGCGTTGCGTTGGGTGTTGGCACGGATATTGCCGCATCCGGGGCGGTTTCGTCTGGCGTTGCTGGGGGCCAAGATTGCGCGGCCTTTCAAGGGGCTGATCCCGGACCCAAGGCTGCGCGCGATGCTTGAGATGGCCCCAAAGCAGATCCCGCCGGTCAGTCGCAACGACGACCCGCAAAGCTTTGCGCCGCGCGCGCCACGCAAGATGCGGGTGGCGTTGATGACCGGCTGTGCGCAGAAGGCGCTGAACACCGATATCAATGACGCCACCATCCGTCTGTTGACCCGGTTGGGCTGCGAGGTGGTGGTGGCACGCGGGGCGGGTTGTTGCGGGGCGTTGACGCATCACATGGGCAAAGAGGATGAAAGCCACGCCAGTGCAGCGCGTAATATTTCCGCTTGGGTGCAGGAAATGGACGGCGAGGGGTTGGACGCGATTGTCATCAACACCAGCGGGTGCGGCACCACGGTCAAGGATTATGGGTTCATGTTTCGCAACGCCCCGCTGGCTGAGGATGCCGCGCGGGTGTCGGCGCTGGCCATGGATGTGAGCGAGGTTCTGATGCGTCTTGATACGCCCGTGGGTGAAGAAATTAACCTGACGGTGGCCTATCACGCGGCCTGTTCGCTGCAACACGGGCAAAAGATCACGGCGGCCCCCAAGACCTTGCTGAAACGCGCCGGGTTCAGGGTGGTGGAGCCTAAGGACAGTCATTTGTGCTGTGGGTCTGCCGGGACGTATAACCTGATGCAGCCCGAGATTTCAGGCGAGCTAAAGGCGCGAAAGGTGCAGACGTTAGAGGCGAAATCGCCCGATATCATTGCCGCTGGTAACATCGGCTGCATGATGCAGATCGGGTCGGGGACGCAGGTTCCGATTGTTCATACAGTTGAATTGCTGGACTGGGCCACGGGGGGGCCGCGCCCTTCGGCGTTGGGGAATTCGGACATCCCGGCGCGGTTGCCGACCCGCGAGAATGCCTGTTAATCGCCGTATTTCCGCCGCACCTGCCCCCTAGGCCTTGGCCAAAGAAGCAAAGGATAGGCGATGCGCGGGCTTTTAACATTGTTGGTGATGGTGCTGATGGCACCTGTGGCCTTTGCACAAACCGGCGCACAGATCAGCGCACAGACCAGCGCGCTGGAAAGTCTGGACACCATGGATGCGGGGCGTCAGTGGCAGGCCGTTGGGCGACTGGATATCAACGGCACCGGGTTTTGCACCGGCGCGTTGATTGCGCCCAATCTGGTGCTGACCGCGTCCCATTGCCTGTTCAACAAATCCGACGGGTCGCGCGTTGACCCCGGGACGATCGAGTTTCTGGCCGGGTGGCGCAATGGCCGCGCTGCCGCCTATCGCAAGGTGCGCCGGGCTGTCGTGCATCCCGATTATGTTTTCAATCAGGCGGTGTCGCCGGAACGGGTGCGCAATGATCTGGCGCTGCTGGAACTGGAACGCCCGATCCGCAATACCACGGTGATTCCGTTCGAGACCGATCCGCGCCCGCGCAAGGGCGATAAGGTTGGCGTCGTGTCCTATGCCAAAGGCCGCGCAGACGCCCCGTCGCTGCAACAGGTCTGCGCGGTGATTGCCCGCCAACAGGGCATTCTGGTGATGAACTGTGACGTTGATTTCGGATCCTCGGGTGCGCCGATCTTTTCCTTTGCAAGCGGCACGCCGCGCATCGTATCCATCGTTTCCGCCAAAGCCGAAATCAGCGGTGAACGCGTGGCCTTGGGTACATCGTTGCTGGAACCCTTAGCCGTGTTGCACCGTGAACTGGCCGCTGGGCGGGGGTTTGCGTTGGCTCCGTCCCCCAGCACCACCCGCATCGTCGTCGGCGGATTGCGCAACAATACCGGTGCGAAATTCGTGAAACCCTGACGCCGAGTGTGATCGCTATATGATGCGCCCAAGAAAATTCGCCGAATTTTCTTACCCGTCGCACCCGTGCGCTGTGCCGCGATGTCTGGCCCGGACAGGGGCTTGAAACCCAATCGCGCCATTCCCATCTGAAATGTATCGGATC
>NVQY01000159.1 GCA_002400675.1 Paracoccaceae bacterium
GCAGGAAATCCTTGGCCATTGCCCGGCCGATGCCCGCATCGTTAACACCGCGTCGATGGATCTGGACGCGATCATCGCCGAAATCTCTGCCGCCCACGCGGCAGGACAGGACGTGGCCCGCCTGCATTCCGGCGATCTGTCGGTCTGGTCGGCGATGGGCGAACAAATGCGCCGCCTGCGCGCCCTGAACATCCCCGTCAGCGTCACCCCCGGCGTGCCCGCCTTCGCCGCTGCCGCCGCCGCCTTGGGCAGCGAGCTGACCCTGCCGGGACTGGCGCAATCGGTGATCCTGACCCGCACATCAGGGCGCGCGTCGTCGATGCCCAAGGGCGAAACGCTGGCGAATTTTGCCACCACAGGTGCCACGCTGGCGATCCACCTGTCGATCCAGAACCTTGCCCATGTGGTTGACGAACTGACCCCGGCCTACGGCGCCGATTGCCCGGTTGCGGTGGTGTACCGGGCGAGTTGGCCGGACGAAAAGATCATCCGCGCCACGCTTGCGACCATCTCGCACGCCTTGGGCACCGGCATCACCCGCACCGCAATCATCCTTGTCGGTCCGGCCCTGTCGGGGACCGGTTTCGACGAAAGCTGCCTCTATTCAACCCATTACGACCGCCGGTATCGCCCGCAAAGCGCCGACAGCCCGTGGTCAAGCTGGAGCCATGGCGATGACTGAAACCACCCCCTCTGCCGGCGGATTGCTGATTTCCGCACCCTCATCCGGCACCGGCAAGACCACGGTGATGCTGGGCCTGCTGCGCGCCTTGGCCGAGGACGGGTTGACCGTTCAGCCGTTCAAAAGCGGGCCGGATTACATCGACCCGGCGTTTCACCGCGCCGCCGCCGGGCGCGCGTCGTTCAATGTCGACACATGGGCGATGAATGACGCCTTGCTGAACGCCATCGCCGCGCAATCGGCGGGGGCCGACATCATCCTTGCCGAAGGGTCCATGGGCCTGTTTGACGGGGTCGCCAAGCCGGGCGAACTGGCGCATGGCACCAGCGCCGAAACCGCGCTGCGCATGGGCTGGCCGGTTATTCTGGTGCTGGATGTGGGCGGTCAGGCGCAATCTGCCGCCGCCACGGCGCTGGGGTTCAGGATGTACAATCCCGACCTGCCCATTGCCGGGGTGATCCTGAACCGCGTCGCCTCGCCGCGCCACGAACGCCTGACCCGATTGGGGATGGAGCGCGCGGGCCTGGCCGTTCTGGGCGTGCTGCCCCGACGCGGAGACCTGACCCTACCAGAGCGCCATCTGGGGTTGATACAGGCGGTCGAACACCCCGATCTGGAAGCGGCCATTGCCGGATACGCGGCGTTCCTGCGCGAACATGTGGACCTTGACGCGATCAAAGCGGCGGCGCGTGCGCATCCGCTGAACCCCGCCGGGCCGCTGCCCCTGCCCCCCGCACAACGTATCGCGCTGGCACAGGACGCGGCGTTTTCGTTCACCTATCCGCATCTGCTGCAAGGGTGGCGCAATGCCGGGGCCGAAATCCTGCCGTTTTCGCCGCTGGCCGATCAGGCCCCGGCGCGGGACGCCGATCTGGTGTGGCTACCCGGTGGATATCCTGAGTTGCACGCGGGCACCCTTGCCGCCGCCGACACGTTCATGACCGGATTGCGCCAGCACGCGCAGACCAAGCCAGTGCATGGCGAATGCGGCGGCTACATGGCGCTTGGCGCGGCGCTGATCGACAAGGTCGGCACCCGCCACGAAATGGCCGGGTTGCTGGGGCTGGTGACCTCCTATGAGAAACGCAAGTTCCATCTGGGCTATCGCAAAGCCTGCCTAAGCGCGCCGCTGCCCGGCTTTGCCACCGGCGACACCCTGCGGGGCCATGAATTCCACTATTGCTCGATCCTTGAACAACCCGACGCGCCCCTGGCCGAAGTGCTGGACGCCGAAGGCGCGCGCGTGCCGGAAACCGGCTCGATCCGGGGCAAGGCCAGCGGCACCTTCTTTCACCTGATCGCAAAGGCCGGGTCATGAGCGGGTTTGTTTCCTTTGTCGGCTCTGGTCCGGGCGATCCCGAGCTGATGACGCTCAAGGGCGTGGACCGGATGCAGCGCGCCGATGTGATCCTGTTCGACGACCTTAGTTCCGGGCCGATCCTGACCCATGCGCGCAAGAATGCCGACCTGATCGGGGTGGGCAAACGCGCCGGGCGGGCGTCCCCGAAACAGGACCACGTCAGCCGGTTGCTGGTCGATCACGCGGCCACCGGCGCGCGGGTGGTGCGGCTGAAATCCGGCGACGGCGGCATGTTCGGACGGCTTGAGGAAGAATTGCTGGCCCTGCGCGCGGCGGGCATCGCCTATGAAATCATCCCCGGCATTCCGTCGGCCTGCGCGGCGGCGGCGGCGGCGGGCATCCCGTTGACCCGACGCATGACCGCACGCCGGGTGCAGTTCGTCACCGGCCACGACACCAGCGGCGCGTTGCCGGGCGATCTGAACCTGACCGCACTGGCCGACGCGCAGGCCATGACCGTGGTGTTCATGGGCAAACGCACCTTTCCGCTGCTGGTGGAAAGGTTGCTGGCGGCGGGCCTGCCGCCGGACACGCCCGCACTTTTGGCCGAGGCGGTCAGCACGCCCGAGCAATCCTTGCGCCGCACAACCATCAAAGCATTGGCGGATCAGTTGGCCGGCGAAATCGGCACCGCACCGGCGCTGATCCTGTATGGCCCACTGGCGGATATGGGCGCAGAGGTGGATGATGTTTGACCTCACCCTGATCGGCATCGGCACCGGCAACCCGGATCATGTGACGGGTCAGGGGGCCAAAGCAATCCGCGCCGCCGATCTGATTTTGATCCCGCGCAAAGGCGACGACAAGGGCGATCTGGCCGGGATTCGCGAGGCGATCATTGCCGACACTCATAGCACCGCGCGCATCGCCTATTTCGACATCCCCAAGCGGCGCGCCGACAAGGGCTATCTGCGCGGCGTTGACGACTGGCACGGGGAAATTGCCGGGATATGGCAACAGGTCATCACTGCCGCCGACCCGGCCCCGCGCTCTGTGGCGCTGTTGATCTGGGGCGATCCGTCGCTTTACGACAGCTCTTTGCGCATCGCCGCACGGCTGGACCCGCGCCCGGAAACCCGTGTAATCCCCGGTATCACCGCGCTTCAGGCGCTGACGGCGGCGCATGTCATCCCGCTGAACGACATCGGCGCGCCGGTTCTGGTCACCACGGGGCGGCAGCTGCGCGACCATGGCTGGCCCGATGGGGTCGATACAATCGCCGTCATGCTGGACGGGCAATGTTCGTTCCAAACGCTTGATCCCGCCGGCTTGCGGATCTGGTGGGGCGCGTATCTTGGCATGGAAAATCAGGTGGCAATCAACGGCGATCTGGCGCATGTCAGCGCGCAGATAATTCGCGACCGGGCAGCGGCGCGCGCCACCCATGGCTGGATCATGGACATCTATCTGCTGAAAAAAAGCCCGCCCAAACACCCCGGGCGCTAGAATCGCCATTGCGCGACGGGTCAGTTCGCGGTTAAGTGATCGCGCTTGGTCCCACCGGTTAACGCCGGGAGCTAAGAGGGAATCTGGTGCGTCCGTCACGGACAAAACCAGAGCCGCCCCCGCGACTGTAAGCGGAGAGCGTCTGTCAAATTGCCACTTTTGCCGTCAGGGTATCCTGCGCAATGGGAAGGCCGGCAGAAGCATCGACCCGCGAGCCAGGAGACCTGCCAGGCGCAACGCTAACCAAATGTCGTCGGGTGCGACGGCCAGGAGTATGAATATGACGACCACAACAATGACAACGGCCAAGACCGACTCCGGTGTGATGCCGATCCTGTTCGCGCTGGTACTGGGCGTGGGCCTGATTACCGCCACCGGAATGTTGCAGGCTTCGGTATTGCATGACGCGGCCCACGATGTGCGCCACGCCACCGGCTTTCCCTGCCACTAAGGCACATGTTTTCACGCATTCTGACCAGCGCGTTGTTCGCTGGCGCTGCTGCGGGGCTGATTGCCGCCCTGTTGCAGCTTGTTTTTGTGCAGCCGGTTCTGTTGCACGCGGAACTGTATGAATCCGGCCAGCTGATCCACTTTGGCGGCGCGGGCGGCCAAGCCGTCAGTGCGGCGCAGGACGTCTCCGGGTTCCAACCCGTCCGCGATGGGCTAAGCATCCTGTTCAACATGCTGACCTATACCGGATTCGCCTTTATGCTGGTCGGGGCCATGTTGCTGGCCGAACGTCGCGGGCATCAGATCACCACGCGGTCGGGGTTGTTGTGGGGGTTGGCGGGCTTCGTCACCTTTCTCTTTGCCCCCGGTTTCAGCCTGCCACCCGAAGTTCCGGGCGTGGCTGCCGCAGACGTGGCCCCGCGTCAGGTCTGGTGGGTTGGCACGGTTATCGCCACCGCCATTGCCATGTGGCTGATCGCCTATGGGCGCAACTGGGCGGCATGGGGTGCCGCGATCGTGCTGTTGGCGTTACCACAGCTGATCGGCGCCCCGGAACCCGCAAGCTATGCCGGGCCTGTGCCCCCCGAGTTGGGCGCGCTGTTCACCGCCCGCGCGTTTGGCGTCGCGGTTGTAGGCTGGATCGCACTGGGCACCTTTGCAACCTATTTCTGGCAACGCGAAGGCGAACGTCTGGACCTGCAAACCGCCTGAAACACAGAAAATACCGGGCTGGCAAACGGCCCGGCACTCTGACCACAACAAATGGACTATCAAATGAAACGTACCCTGGCACTCCTGACCATTGGCCTGATCTTTGGCGGCGGAATCGGCTTTCTGACCGCCACCGCCAACAGCGTCGCACTTCCGGGCCACAGCCACGATGTCCCCGACGGCCATGGGGCCGAAGTGCCGATGAAAATGGACATGAAGAATATGAACATGGCGCATTCGCACAGCGCAGGACTGGCCATTCCCAACGATGAAAATGCGCCCACCTTGGAAATTGCCGTCATCAAAGACCTCATGTCCGGCTGGAATCTGCACGTCATGCCTGCAAATTTCCGCTTTGCGCCGGAACACGCGAGCCAGCCACATGTTGCCGGCGAAGGCCACGCCCATGTTTATGTAAACGGCACCAAAATCGCCCGCCTATACGGCCCGTGGATGCACCTGACCGACCTGCCCAAAGGCAATGCAAACATCGAAGTTGTGCTGAATTCCAACGACCACCGCCCGCTAAGCGTCGAGGGCACCCCCGTCAGTGCAACAAGATCAATCACCGTCAACTGACATCAGCACCGGCAACCGGGCGCGCAGACAATCGCGCAACCGCCCGCAGGGGCGCGCGTCCGTGATCAATCCCGCCTGTGCCGCAAGATATGTGGCACAGGTGCGGGCAATATCGCCTGCATCCTGCTGCGGGCGCACCCCAGCAAACACATAGCTTGCCCGCCCCGCGCCCTGAAGGCCGATGGTCACCGGCTGTTCACAGGCCCCCATGCACTCCACCATATCCACGGTGACCTGATCGGCCAGCCCGGCCTGCGCCAGCGCGGCACTGATCGCCTTTCGATCCGCCCCGCGCCCTGTTCCGTCACATGTCGCGCATAGCAACAAGGTGACCGGCTGCATCAGAATTCAACCCCCGGCTGCGCCTTGATGCCAGAGCGGAAGGGATGTTTGATCAGGGTCATCTCGGTCACCAGATCGGCAGCTTCGATCAGGGAATCCTTGGCGTTGCGCCCGGTCAGAACCACATGGGTCATTTCCGGTTTTTCGTCGCGCAGGAACGCCACCACCTCGTCGATATCCAGATAATCATTGCGCAGGGCGATGTTGATTTCATCCAGCAGCACAAAGCGGATATCCGGGTCGCGGATCAACGCCTTTGCCTTGTCCCACCCGGCCCGTGCGGCGGCAATGTCGCGCGCGCGGTCCTGCGTTTCCCAGGTAAACCCTTCGCCGGAAATGACAAACTGACATTCCTCGGCAAACCGGTCGCGCAGGAAATCCACCTCTCCGGTTTTCCAGTTGCCCTTGATGAACTGCACCACGGCGCAGGGCATTTCATGGGCGATACAGCGCATGATCATCCCGAACCCGGACGACGATTTGCCCTTGCCGGTGCCCGTATGCACGATGATCAGCCCCTTTTCACCGGTCTTGGTTTCCATCATCCGATCCCGCGCGGCCTTGATCTTTTTCATCTTGTCGCGGTGGCGATTGTCGTCATTTTCCATCTGCAAATCCTGCGTGTTGCCCGTGCCGGCCAGCGCCGGTTCCGCCCGACAATAAGACACTTGCGAGGCCGCGAACAGACCCTTGGCGCACACCATAAGGGCGGGTTTTGAACACTGTCGAATTGATCCTTGCGCGAACCTGGTGTCTTATCCGGCTTACCCGGCCCCCTCAGCCTTCCCGAGGCCCCAAAACACACAAAGGACCACATATGCCCTGGATCAAAACCATTCCCTATGCGCAGGCCACCGGCAAACTAAAGATGCTGTACGACCGGGTCAAAGGCCCGGATGACAATGTCGACAACATCATGATGATGCATTCCCTGCGCCCGCATTCGATGGAAGGGCACATGGCGATCTACAAATATGTGCTGCATCATTCGGGCAATACCCTGCCCAAATGGTTTTTAGAGGTTCTGGGCGTTTGGGTCAGTGCCCTGAACGATTGCGATTACTGCGTTGAACACCATTTTGCCGGGCTGAAACGGCTGATGGATGACGACAAGCGCGCCGATGCCATCCGCGCGGCGATCCTTGCGCGGACCCCGGACACGGCCCCGCTGGACGCGGCGCAAAAACTGGCGATGACCTATGCCCGCCAGTTGACCCGCGATCCTGCCGGCATACGCGAGAGCCTGATCCAAGCCCTGCGCGAGGTCGGTTTCAGCGACGGAGAAATCCTTGAGATCAATCAGGTAAGCGCCTATTTCAACTACGCAAATCGCACGGTTCTGGGGTTGGGATGTTCGATCAAGGGCGATGTTCTGGGACTGTCGCCGAACAAATCCGACAAGCCGGAGGATTGGAACCACAGCTAACCCGGCCTGCGTTGTCAGAGCAAATTTCGACGGAAATTCGCCCACCAACCGTTGTTTCAGGGAAAGGACGTGAAAACCCGCGCGCGCCGTGGCAAACTAAAGGCGCGGTGCCTTTGCGCCCACATCAAGACGAGGATTGCCAAATTGCCCTACTCACCTGAACTGGCAGATATTCGATTTGGCTGCGGGCTGTCGCCGGACATTCCCGGGCCGACCTCTGTGCAGGCGATGCTGGATGGTCTCACCGGGCCGGACAGGATGGCCCAGCAGTTTCCGATCAGCGGGTTTGACACGCTGCGGGCGCGGCTAAAGACCAAGGCGGACCTGCGCGCGCGCGGCAAAAAACCCTCGGACAAATCCGCCACGCGGGAAAAAATCAAAGCCCTGAGGCGGGAGTCTGCAAAAGAAGCCAGCCGCAATTTCCTGCAATCGCTGTTGCGCTGGACCCAGACCGACACCGGATTTCACGAACGTCTGGTTGGGTTCTGGGCCGACCACTTTACCGCCCGTGGCAAGAGCCCGATCCTGAAATTCGCCACCGCGCCCTATATCGAAGAGGCGATCCGCCCCAATGTATCAGGCTCCTTTGGTGACCTGCTGATTGCCACCACCACGCATCCGCTGATGCTGCATTTTCTCGATCAGAATCTGTCGATCGGCCCCAACAGCACGCGCGCGACCAAGGCCAAAAGGCTGAAAGGTCTGAACGAAAACCTTGCCCGCGAGGTGATGGAACTGCACACGCTGGGCGTCGGCGGCCCCTATACGCAGACCGATGTCCGCCAACTGGCAGAACTGTTCACCGGGCTTAGTTATTCTCGGTTGATGGATTTCAAATACCGCCCGGGATACGCAGAACCGGGGGCCGAAACCGTTTTGCACAAATCCTACGGCGGCGGCCCGGCGACACTGGACCCGGTGCTGCGGGCGCTGCGCGATCTGGCGACCCATCCGGCCACGGCGCGCTACATCGCGCAAAAACTGGCGGTGCATTTTGTGTCCGACACGCCCGATCCGGCGCTTGTTCAACATATTGAGGCGCGGTTCAACGACACCGGCGGGGATTTGCGGGCAGTCTGCGCGGCCTTGCTGGAACACCCCTCTAGCTGGGACGCGCGCCTGAGCAATGTCAAACCGCCGGCTGATTTCATCGCCTCGGCCTGCCGCGCATTGGCGCTTGGCCAAAAGCGGATCGGCGGGCTTGAAGTCAAACGCGTGCAGCGCCTGCTGATGGGGCCGCTAGACCTGATGGGGCAACCCTGGCTGCGCCCTAACGGGCCGGATGGCTGGACCGAAGAAGACGTGGAATGGATTACGCCACAAGGGGTTTCGACCCGGCTTCGCTGGGCACTGAGCGCGCCACAGAAACTGCGCCGCGACCTTCCTGATCCGCGCGCATTCGTGACCACAACGCTGGGGCAATTTGCGCCCCCAGCGGTGCAATTCGCCGCCGATTCCGCCGAAAGCCGGTCTGACGCCATCGGGCTGGTCCTTGCCTCGCCCGCGTTTCAACGTCGATAAGGAACCTGAAAATGACCGCCACCCTTACCCGTCGTTCACTGTTGAAACGCTCCGCCCTGATCGGGTGCAGCGCCGCAGCCAGCCCGTTGCTAACCTCGCTCAGCTTTGCCGCCGCGCCCTGGGACGGGCGTCTGGTGGTGATCATTCTGCGCGGTGCCATGGATGGGCTGGATGTGGTTCAGCCCTGGGGCGCGCCGGAATACACGTCCCTGCGCGGAAAACTGGGGGGCGGGCCGCAAAATGGCGCGCAGGATCTGGACGGCTTTTTCTCGCTTCATAAGGGGCTTGCGCCGCTTTATCCGCTTTGGCAGCGCGGTGATCTTGGGTTTGTGCAAGCGGTCGCAACCCCCTATCGCGACAAGCGCAGCCATTTCGACGGGCAGGATCTGCTTGAGGCCGGAACCCCATCGCTGGACGGCGCGCGGGATGGTTGGCTGAACCGGATATTGCAGAACACACCGGGCACCGAAGGGCGCACCGCCTTTGCCATCGGCCACGGCGAGATGAAGCTGCTGGCCGGCAAAGCCCCGGTTGCCGACTGGTCACCGGACGCCAATCTGGCGATGAGCCCGCAGGCCATCCAGCTGGCCCAGCTGGTTATGCGCGATGACCCGGCCTTTCGCGCGGCCCTGACCGAGGCGCTGATGCTGTCGGATGATGGCGCGGGCGACGACATGGCCATGCAGGTGCCTGCGGTGTCGCGCGGCAAGGCACAGGTGAAAATCGCCGAATTCGCCGCCGAACAGCTGCGCGGCGACTCGCGTATTGCGTCGTTTTCGATCAATGGCTGGGACACCCACAGCCGGCAGGGCCGGTCGCTAAAGGGCGCGCTGGCCGGGCTGACGGATGCGATCCTGACGCTGCACGGCGGGCTGGGGCCTGAGATCTGGCAAAAGACGGCGATTGTGGCGATGACCGAATTTGGCCGCACCGTGCGCGTCAATGGCACTGGTGGTACCGATCACGGCACGGGTGGCGCGATGGTGCTGGCCGGTGGCGCGATTCGTGGCGGGCGGGTTTATGGCACCTGGCCGGGGCTGGACGAGGCGTCGCTTTATCAGCGCCGCGACCTGATGCCGACGATGGACGTGCGTGCGCCCGCCGCCTGGGTCATGCGATCAATGACCGGGCTAAGCCGCGATGTGCTGGAACGGGTGGTGTTTCCGGGGCTGGACATGGGAAATGATCCCGGCGTGATGCGTTAAGGTCTGGACCCTCACCGGCACCCCGGCCTAGATTGCCCGCATGACCTTGTTGAACCCTGATCGCCCTGTTGGGCCACGCGTTGAAAACTGGACCCCGCCACCGGCCCCGACGGGCGCGGTGTTATCGGGACGGTACGCCCATCTGGAACCCCTGAACGCAGAAACTCACGCCGCCTTGTTGTTTCGCGCCTATCAGGGCCACGATTCGGTTTGGGACTATATGGGCTATGGCCCGTTCCATTCCGCCGCGCAGTATCACCGCTGGGTGCGCGACACCGTGGCAGACCGGTCGCATCTGTTTTATGCCATCAAGAATCTTGAGACCGATTGCTTTGAGGGCGTAGCGTCGTTCCTGCGGATAGATCCCGCCGCCGGATCTATCGAGGTTGGCCACATCAACTTTGCCCCTGCCCTGCAACGCACCCGCGCTGCAACCGAAGCAATGGCGCTGATGATGGGCTGGGCTTTTGACGCCGGGTATCGCCGCTATGAATGGAAATGCAATGCCCTGAACCGCGCCTCGCGCAAGGCCGGGCAACGGCTGGGCTTTAGCTTCGAGGGCGTGTTCCGTCAGGCAATGGTGGTTAAGGGGCGCAACCGAGATACCGCATGGTTCGCGGTCATCGACAGCGAATGGCCCGCCCTGAAAGAGGCCTTTCGAGTCTGGCTGGACCCGGCGAATTTTGACGCGGACGAACGGCAGGTTGAGAGCCTCAGCAAGCTGACCGGGTTGGTGCGCGCGGCGTCTGACCCAAGCCTATAGGATCAGTTTTCGCGCTGGTTTTGCCGCGCTTAGCGTGCGGTGGCGGCGAATTTCGCGCGCCGCAAGCCGCGCCTGCACATAAAGGGACACGGCCAGTGCGCACAGCGCAATCATAAAAGTTGCTATCATTCAAATCGCCTTTCTCAAATCAAGTCGTTCTTGCACCAGCCCGGCAATGCGGGCGGTGTCGGTGGCCACCGGCCCGCCGACGGCGCGGGTATGGGCCAGTCGGTCGGCGGCATCGGCCAGCGCGGTATCATGCGCACTGCGCGCCACGCCTCTGACAAACTGCGCCACATAGTCGAGAACCTTTCCATCGCCGTGATCGTTCAGAACGTCGGCCACATGGGCCATGTCATCGCGATAGGCGATCAGGTCCGGTACGATCTCTTCGTCCGGCAGCACCCTTGGCCCCGGTGGCTGGCGGTCCTCGGGCAGGCGCGACAGAATTTCATGCTGAAATTTGGCCAGCGACGTTATCGGCTTGGCCAGAAACCCATCCGCCCCGGCGGCAATGGCGGCATCCTCGGCAAAATTGTCGCCCGAGGTGCCCAAAATCACCGAGACCCGTGGCATCGTCTGCGCCAGTTCTTCGATCAGGTCCTCGCCAGAGCCATCCGGCAACCCCAGATCGACGATGATCACCGACGGGCGATAGACCTGCAAATGCCGGCGCGCCGATTTAAGACAATCGGCCCGGCGGATGCGCGCACCACTGCGCAGACACAACAGACGCATCGCCTCGCAGGCAAAACGACTGTCTTCGACTACTAGAATTGTCAGCCCCAACAATGGGCGACGTGAGGTCGGGAACCGCTGCGTGGCGGCAAAGAGGTCAGTATCATCCATGGCAGGGTCCTCTCCTTAGGTGGCAAACCCAAGGTAGCCGCAGATGGATAACGGAAGGTTAATGTCACAAAAAGGACTGGAAACAGGCCCGGCGCACCGGGGTTAAGCCATGAAACGAAACGGGCCGCCCCCATGATAGGGGGCAGCCCCAAATCAGGACACCCAAGCCAAAACCGGCTTGTTACTTAAGCCGGCTACCGGGATGCAGCGCCGTGCCAAGGATATGTTCAGAGCGGTGAATGACATGATGCGCCTGACCGACAATCAACAGGTCAGGCTCGCTCACCACATCAAGGTTCTTGTCCGGGTAGCTAAGCGAGCGCAGGAAATGCCGCATACAGTTCAGCCGCGCGCGTTTCTTGTCGTTGGATTTGATCACGGTCCAAGGGGCGTCGGCGGTGTCGGTGTAAAAGAACATCGCTTCTTTGGCTTCGGTGTAGTCGTCCCATTTGTCCAGCGACGCCTTGTCGATCGGGCTTAGCTTCCAGCGTTTCAGCGGGTCGGTTTCACGGCTCTCAAAACGCGCTCTTTGTTCGGCCTGCGTCACTGAGAACCAGTATTTGTAAAGACGGATGCCCGAGCGCACGAACATGCGTTCAAGGTCGGGGGTCTGGCGCATGAATTCCAGATATTCGTTTGGCTGGCAGAACCCCATGACCCGCTCGACCCCGGCGCGGTTGTACCATGACCGGTCATAGAAAACCATTTCGCCCGTAGTCGGCAACTCTTTGATATAGCGTTGAAAATACCACTGCCCGCGTTCTTCGTCGGTGGGTTTGTTCAGCGCGATGACCCGCGCCGCGCGTGGGTTAAGGTGTTCTGTAAACCGCTTGATCGTGCCGCCCTTGCCGGCCGCATCACGCCCCTCGAACAACAGCACAAACCGCTGGCCGGTTTCCTGCGCCCACAGCTGTACCTTAAGCAATTCCGCCTGAAGCTGGGCCTTTTGCGTCTCGTAATCACGCCGCGCCAGTTTCTTGGTATAGGGATACTTCCCGCTTTCAAAAGCGCGCCGGACCTCTTCGATGGTTGGGCGTGGCCGGGGGGTCGCCGCCTTGGCCGGCACCGGGGTCGTGGCCGGCGCGTCAGAGCCGTTCTTGACGGCTGGTGCCGGCTTGGCCGCTGGTCTGGATGCGGGTCTGGCCTTGGGGGTCGGTGTTGTCATGCGGTGTCCTCCTGTTCGCATAAATGTGTTGATCCGCGCCTAGCAGAACGTGACGTAAGTCGCCTTGATTAGTATCAAAAAGCTGTCACACTTCTGGCTCTGTAACCTTTATCAAACCACATTTTGAATAATCACCATCCCCAACAAGGAGATTTCCCGTGCGTAACACGCTTACTGCCATCGGCCTTGCGGCCTGCCTTGTGACGGCCCTCCCGGCACTCGCACAAAACCGCATTGACCAGATCCGCCCCGATGCCCCCGAACTGGCCGCCTATGGGCCATTGCCGATCGGGGTGACCACACTGAATCTGGTCAATCCCGGCCAGATCGACATCGTCAACACCACGGCGGACGCCGCCCCCACCTATGACCGCCCCGTAACCGTCGAAGTCTGGTACCCCGCCGCCCCCGGCACCCCACAGGGCGGCACCTATCAGGCCGAACTGCGCGATGGCGAAACAATCGTCACGTTGCAAGGGCGCGCCGCGCGTGACGCGACCCCGGCCACGGGGACAAAATACCCGCTGATCGTGATCTCGCACGGCTATCCCGGCAACCGGTTCCTGTTGTCGCATCTGGGCGAGAATCTGGCCTCAAAGGGCTATGTCACCGTGTCCATTGACCACAAGGACAGCACCTATTCCGACAAGACCGCGTTTGGATCAACCTTGCTGAACCGACCCATCGACCAAAGGTTCGTGATCGACCAGATGGCCGCCCTGACCGGACCGATTGGTGACATCGTCGATGCAGATACCACCGGCGTCATCGGCTATTCCATGGGCGCATATGGCGCGATGATCTTTGGTGGCGCGGGGGTCACGCAGGCCTCGACCGAGTATTCGTGGGGCACACCCAACGGCCTGTTGTCGCGCCATCTGGCCGGGTCGGACAGTCTGGCCGCATTGGTGGATGACCGGGTCAAGGCGATCATCGCCATTGCGCCCTGGGGCATGAACACCGGGTTCTGGAACGCCGAAGGGCTGGCCGGGTTCGAAAAGCCGCTGATGCTGATGGCGGGCACCGCCGATGACGTGGCGGTCTATGACGCCATCCGCCAGATCTTTGCCGGCACCACCGGCACCAAGCGGCATTTGCTTAGCTTTGAAGGGGCCAACCACAACGCAGCCGCGCCGATGCCCGCCCCGGTTGAGAGCTGGGCGATGTCGGAAAGCCTTGGGTTTGCGCCGTTCGATCACTACGCCGATGCGGTTTGGGACACCAATCGCATGAACAACATAACCCAGCATTTCGCCACCGCCTTTATGGATCTGTACCTTAAGGGTGACGCGGACAAGGCCGGGTATCTCGACCTGATCGAGCGCGCGGCGGATGGGGTTTCCGATGTGGATGACGCCGGCAAACCCACGGCTGACAACACATACTGGCGTGGATTTGCCCCCCGCACCGGCCAGGGCCTGACGTTCGAAACA
>NVQY01000004.1 GCA_002400675.1 Paracoccaceae bacterium
GTTTTGATATTGGTGATCGTATCGACAACCTGCCCCGTCACCATCGCCCGTGCCGCCGCCCGCCCAGCCGCACGCACCCGCACCCGTGGTAAAAACCAGCGGATCATCGCGAAATACACCACCAGCCAGACCAAAAACAGCGCGGTAATTCGCAGATCAATCGCCGTCACCAGAAACAGCGACCCGGCCAGTGACGCCAGCGCAAAAGCCACCACATTGATGGTTTCCGAGGCGATATCGGTCACCGCGCGCGCCGTCTGCATTTGTTTCTGCGAAATCCGCCCGGCAAAATCGTCATCAAAGAACGTCACGGATTGCCCCAACGTCCAGCGATGCAACCGCGACAAGACCAAAGGCGTCAAATTGGGCTGAACAATAATCGCATTGGTGGCCGCCGTAAGACCAAACAACATCGGCCGCCCCAGCAGGAAAAACGCCGCAGACCCAATCAGAATGCCCATATTAGAGCCGGAAAAATAGCTGTCTGGCGAACTGGCCACCGTGGAATCAACAACCAACCCAAGGATAAGAGCGGTCCCCGCCTCGAACGCGCCCGCAATTGCCGAGAGAACCGCCGCAAGCCACAAGGCAGGCCATGCCCCCGACAGACACCACGCCRTAAACGCCCGCAGCGTTTCTGGCGGCGGCCCATTAGCGGGCCGAAAGGCATCTATCCAGTTTTCGATCTTCATTCGGCGGCCTCCGGATTAAGGAATCCACCAGATTGCCGCGCCCAGAAACTGGCGTAAAGGCCGTTGTGGGACAGCAGTTCTTCGTGGCTCCCGTCTTCTACGATCCGGCCTTGATCCATCACCAGAATTCGATCCATCTGGGCAATCGTAGACAGACGGTGGGCAATGGCAATCACCGTTTTCCCCTGCATCATGCCATAYAGCGTGTCCTGAATGGCCGCCTCGACTTCGCTATCCAGTGCGCTTGTCGCCTCGTCCAGCAACAAAATCGGCGCATCCTTAAGGATCACCCGCGCCAAAGTCACCCTTTGCCGCTGACCTCCCGAAAGTTTTACGCCACGTTCACCCACTTGCGCATCATACCCGGCCCGCCCCTGTGGATCGGTCAGGTTAGCGATGAAATCGTCCGCTTCGGCCTGCCGCGCGGCACCTTGCATCTCGGCTTCGGTGGCATCGGGACGACCATAGAGGATGTTGTCCCGCACCGAGCGGTGCAAAAGTGAGCTGTCCTGTTGCACCATGCCAATCTGGCGGCGCAGGCTATCCTGAGTCACGGTGGCGATGTCCTGACCGTCGATCAGAATGCACCCCGATTCTACGTCGTAAAACCGCAATAACAGCTTTACCAGAGTCGATTTTCCCGCACCAGATCGGCCAATCAAGCCAATCCGCTGCCCCGGTTCTATGGTCAGATCAATCCGGTCCAGCCCACCGGACGCGCGCCCGTAATGATGCGTCAACCCGCGCAGTTCGATCCGCCCCTTGTCCAGTTTCAGCGGCACCGCATCCGGCGCATCAACCAGATCAATCGCCTGCGCAATCGTCTCCATCCCTTCGGCTACCACGCCCAACTGGCGAAAGAACGAAGTCAGCGCCCACATGATCCACCCGGTCATTGCATTCAACCGCAGGGTCAGTGCGGTGGCCGCGGCAACCACCCCAACCGATGCCTCGCCCTGCATCCACAGATAGATCGCCCAGCCTACGACCCCCACAATCAGAAACCCGTTCAGCGTTACCAGAACAACGTCCATAACCGTGTAAATCCGCATTTCGACCTGAAATGTCTTGCGTGTGTTTTCGATCGCCTCGCGGGCATAATCCAATTCGCTGTTGTGATGCGCGAACATCTTGACCGAATGGATGTTGGTATAGGCATCGACCACCCGTCCGGTCACAGCAGATCGCGCATCCGACGCCGCCTTGGACGCGGGGCCGACGCGGGCAACGGTCCAACGAATCAGCAGGGCATAGAACGCAAACCACGCCAGCAACGGCAGCAAAAGCCGGATATCGGCGATCATCAACAGGACCGCAGCACCGATCAGATAGGCCAGCGAAAAGGAAATCGCATCGAACACCTGAAAGATCACTTCACCCGCAGCGGGCGGCGTTTGCATGATCCGGTTGGCAATCCGCCCGGCAAAGTCGTTTTCGAACCAACCGACCGATTGGCGCAGCACATGTTTATGCGCCCGCCAGCGGATCAGCGTGCCAAAATTCGGCATGATCGCATTGTTCAGCAACAACACATCCAACACGTGCAACAACGGGCGCAACAGGATGATAAACGCGGCTACCGCGGTCAGCTCCCAGCCGTAGCTTTCCCAGAACGTGGCCGGGTCGCTTCCTAACAGATCGACCACCCGACCCATGTAATAGATCAGCCCGACTTCGGTGCCGGCGACAATCACCGACATCAACGCGGTCCAGAAGAACACCCGGCGAAAAGGCTCTGAATAGGCTCTGAGAAAGGGCCAAAGCGCGGTTGGAGGGCGATCTTCTTGTGGGTAGGTGACATAGGGGTCAACCAGGTTTTCAAAGAATTTAAACATGTCGGATGCTCCTGAACGAGCGAAAATAGCGGGTTTTGCAACTTGGACGACGCATATACATCGACCCAACGGGAAAGACGTATCAGCTTAGGCTGAACCAGATCCCGTAATACATTGCGTACCCTCCGACAGTTAACGACGACAGCGATAGCGCAGGATTGCCGGTTTGTCACCCCCCTGAACTTAGGACAGCAGATCCGCCTTGGTCAGGGCAAACGCAGAAGCGACCCATTGGGTCTCAAGCTCTGCCAGTTTCGCACCCAGAGCGGGGCCTTGAAATTCCGGCATCAGATCGTCGGCACGCACCGGAAACCGAGCGTTTGCGCCGGTTTCAATCACGCTATCAATCCCATTATCCCAAGGTTGTTCGAACAAGGCACAGCGCAACATCATCGCATCACGCGCCGCGTCGCGTTTCAGGCGATAACCCAGTTCCAAGGGCGGCATTCCCCCAGTGGCCGCGTTGCGCAGCACCCCCAAACGTTTGACTTGTGCCCGGCTTAACCGCAGAGAGTCGCCCGGATCGCCCAGCGCGGCAAGGCGCCGTATCGGTTCCGGGTCAGCCCTGTTTTCAAGTTCGATATGGATCAACGGAGCCAAGGCGCGGTCGTCCAAGCCTTCCAGAATCCGGCCCAAAACCCCGGTCGAACGCATGGCCGCCACAGATGGGGCGGGATCGCTGGCCCCCAACAATTTCAGCACTTCGCTACCAACCCGCTCGCGCGACAACTGTTCCAACCCATCCAGATTTGACGCAATCGCCGCCAACGCGTCGGGGTCGAACCCGGCATCGGCATCGCCATACCAAGCATGAAACCGAAAATACCGTAACGAGCGCAGGTAATCCTCTTTAATCCGATCACTAGCCGCGCCGATAAACCGAACACGCCGGGCCATCAGGTCGGGCATTCCGCCAAGAGGGTCGATCACCGTGCCATCGGCGCGCGCATACAGCGCATTCATGGTGAAATCCCGCCGCGCGGCGTCTTCGTGGATATCGGTCGAAAAGGCGACAACGGCGCGGCGCCCATCGGTGGCAATGTCCTTGCGAAAGGTGGTCACCTCATGCGTCACCCCGCCACTGACCAGTGTGACCGTGCCATGATCATACCCGGTTGGAATGGGTTTGATCCCGGCGGCACGGGCCAGTTCCATCACCAAATCAGGCTCTGAATCAGTGGCGATGTCGATGTCCGACGCGGCCAGCCCCATCAGTGTGTTGCGCACACACCCGCCCACAAACAGAACCTGCGCCCCGTCCACGGCCAGCGCACGGCACACGGCTTGCGTGGCCGGGTTGGTGATCCAGTCGGCAGTGATCCGGGTCATACGCGTGCCATCCGTTCGGCCAATCCGCGCAACATTCGCGCGGTAGCCCCCCAGACATAATAGGGACCATAGGGCACAACATAATAGTACCGCCGGGCACCCCGCCAAAACCGCGACTCAATCAGATAATTGTCAGGGTTCGCCAAATGGGCCAGCGGGACGGTGAAAACTTCGGCCACTTCGCCCGGTTCCGGCACGATTGCAAAGTTCTGCTGCAACACAGCCACCACCGGAGTCACCCGGAATCCGGTCACCGTTTCATGGCAAGGCAAGACCCCCAACACCTGCGCCAACCCGATTGGCAGCCCGATTTCTTCATATGCCTCACGCAGGGCAGTGGCAGTCACATCTGCGTCGCCCGGATCCTGCTTTCCACCGGCAAAAGCGATCTGGCCCGGATGATGTTTTAACGCCGAGGACCGTTTGGTCAGGATCACCTTTGGCACCCCATCCGCCACCGACACCGCAACCAAAACCCCGGCAGAGCGCAGTTTACGCCCCGCCGGCAGAACCGTTCCCGGGTTCAGGTCAAAATCCGAAGACTCCTGTCCCGGCTGATCCATCGCCAATCGAAGTCTGGCGATCACATCAGTCACTGTCAGATTTTTCCGCCTCGAACCCGACCGTGGCGGGATCAAGAACATAATGCTTGCCGCAAAACTGACAATCCGCCGTGACCCGGCCATCATCGGTGGTCATGGTGCCGATATCGCGGGCCGAATAGATCGACAGGCTTTGGCGCACGCGATCCTCTGAACAGGTACAGCCAAACCGTATGGCTTGTGCCTCGAACACCCTCGGGGATTCCTCGTGAAACAGCCGCACCAACAGGTCGGTTGGCGATACCGACGGGCCAATCAACTCCATCTCTTCCACGGTGTCCAACAGGATGTTCACCCGGTTCCAGTTGTCGCGCGCGTCCCCATCCATCAGGTCATCCGCCATCAGGACATCGCCGGTCCCGTTATTCCCGGCCATTAATGGCGACGCTTTGGGCATATGTTGCAGCATAATACCCCCGGCGCGCCAATGTTCCGCCCCGCCCGGTTCGGACGAGCGACCAAAGTTCAACGAAAACCGCGTTGGCAGTTGTTCTGACTGGGCGAAATAGGCCTCGGCGCTGGCGCGGATAGATCCACCAAGTGGCGTGATGCCCTGATAAGGCTTCATGTCCGGCCCCTGATCAATCAGAACGGCAAAATACCCTTCGCCGACCTGATCAAACGGCGCGCCATCGGTTAAACGGTCCGCATCATAACTGGCATAGGCACGAATCTGCGCCGGCTCGCCCTCGGACTGGGGTGCGTAATAGTCGGTGGCAATCATCCGCACCGGCCCGTCTGACTGAACCTGCAACGACAATTTCCAACGAAGCTTGACCGTTTGGCCAATCAACGCCGTCAACAGTGCCATTTCCGCCACCAGCGCCTCGACCACGGGCGGGTAATTGTGTTGCCTTACAATACCGTCCAAAACGCCGTCCAGACGGGCGACGCGGCCGCGAATATCGGACGCATCAAGTTGAAAGGGCAGGACACTATCGTCCCACGCGAGTTTTGTTCCATTTGTCATGGGGTTTCCTTACGCGCCACAAATTGGCATACCGCAGCTATATAGGGTCGGCAAGCGGCGGTAAAAGAGGCAAGAAGCATGATCAGACGTTTCGGCGAGACCCCAAAGCCCGGTCAAACCTATATTCGGCGCGTCGGTGCCTATGGGATTCTGTCGCAGGGGCGTGATCTTTTGCTAACCTGCCAGTTTGATCCCGACCCCGATTTGCAACTGCCCGGTGGCGGTATTGATCCGGGCGAATCGCCTACTGCTGCGCTGCATCGCGAAGTCTTCGAGGAAACCGGCTGGCATATCGCCGCCCCGCGTCGGATTGGTGCCTTTCGCCGGTTTATCTATATGCCGGAATACGATCTGTGGGCGGAAAAGATCTGTTTGATCTACCACGCCAGCCCGGTGCGCCGAATAGGGCCGCCAACCGAACCCGACCATCAGGCGATCTGGATGGATGTAGAACAGGCGGCGGAAATATTGGGGAACCCGGGCGACCGTCACTTTACCGAAATGTTTGCCAGGTCCCTTTAGGATGTGCCGTATTCGAACAGGGCGGCGGATACATCGTCCTCCATCCCATGTTCTGACGACATGACTTGGGTAAGGTTCCAGAAAAGATCGTCCAGAAATTCCTGACCGGTCTGACCGGGGCGACATTTTTTTATCAACTCCAACAGCCCTTCAGGTTCCAGCATGTCGCCGTTTTCCAGCCTGCATTCGGTGAATCCGTCGGAATAAAGCAGAACCCGGTCGCCAACCTCCAGCTGCGCTTCGAACTGTTGATAATGGGCGTCAGGCATCAGGCCCACGGGCAAACCACCCTCGCCAATGTATTCGGCCCTACCATCACGGCGCAGGATCAACGGATGCGGATGCCCAGCCTGCACCATTTTGATCCGACCATTGTGCAAATCAACCACGGCGTACACCATGGTAAAATATTCTTCGATTCCGGGATCGGCGATCAACCGGGAATTCAACAGCCTTGCCACGTCTTCAGGCGGGTTCAGCCGGTAGTGGTAGTTGAACCGCTTCATCGCCAGATTCTGGTCGAAATGCGAACTGCTTAGATACCCGCCCAGCCGCGCGGTCATCATCGCCGAGGTAATACCGTGGCCGGAAACATCAATGCTGTAAAACCCTAAGGTTCCCAGACCCGGTGAAAACATCCCAACCAGATCGCCGCCAATGTGCCCGCATGGTTTAAGGAGCAGGCTGACCTGCGAGGCCCCAAATTGCCGCGTCAGTTCCGGCAGCATGGATTGCTGTATCTTGCGCGCCTGCATCAAATCGCGGTCAATCCCGTCATAAACCGACTGCAACCGGGCCAGTGTTTCGGTGACAACCCGGTTGGCATCGGACAATTCCCGCTGCATCCGCAGGATTCGGGCCCCGGCTGAAATACGCGCACGCAATTCGTCCGGGTTGACCGGCTTGGTCAGAAAATCATCCGCCCCGGCATCCAACCCTTCGGCAATTTCAGTGGTTTCGCTTTTCGACGTCAGCAGGATGAAATACCCGTATTCACCCGCCGACAGGTCGCGAAAGGACCGGCAAAATTCCAACCCGTTCATCCCCGGCATCATCCAGTCGCTTAGCACCAAATCCGGCAGACCCTGTTCACAAATCTCCAACGCTTTTTCCGCGCTATCAGCCTCTACAATGTCATACCCGAGCTTTTTCAGCGAACTACACAGGATACGGCGTTGCAGGCGACTGTCATCGACCACCAAAACCCGACGAATCGGATTGCTTTCGCCCTGTCCCGCTGTGATTTCGGTTCGTTCCTGTTGCACAATACCCACCCCAGAACGGGGCCTTTCCAGTTCCTGTTCGCGCCACTATTACCCAAGCCCCTTAACACCGGATGAAGCCCAAATTTGTTCGCACTTACCCCTCTTGTTTAACGTCCTGTTTACATCTGCAATCTAACTATAAGGAGCGTGGGGGCGCGAACATTCAGGTGGAACATGATACATTGGTCTCGGGTAAATCAATTACGCGACGAGGTCGGCGCCGAGGATTTTGATGAAGTCGTCGAACTCTTTTTGGAGGAAGTCGAAGAGGTGATTGATCGCCTGCGTGAAAATGCCGACCTTGGACAGTTGGAGCAGGATTTGCATTTCCTCAAAGGCAGCGCACTTAGCCTTGGGTTTGCCGCTTTTTCAGAGCTTTGTCAGGACGGGGAACGCAAATCGGCCAACGGCCAGCCGGAAACCGTCGATGTACCGGCTATCGTCACCGGATTCTCGCATTCAAAGTCGCTGTTTATGGCGGAATTACCCGAACAGATCAGGGCCTAGATGACAAATTGGGCCAGCGTTTCATCGTTGGTTATGTCCGTATAGGTAAAGCCAGCATCGTCCAGCCGGGCAAACAACCGGGCAAAGTTTTCCGGGGCACCGGTTTCAATCCCGATCAATACGGACCCAAAATTTCGGGCCGATTTTTTCATATATTCGAACCGGGCAATATCGTCCTCTGGCCCCAAAATATCAAGGAAGTCCCGTAACGCGCCGGGCCGTTGCGGCAGCCGCAAAATAAAGTACTTTTTGACGCCGGAATACCGCTGTGCGCGTTCCTTGACCTCGGGCAGTCGTTCAAAGTCAAAGTTGCCGCCCGACGTCACGCAGACCACCGTTTTGCCGCGGATTTGCGCCTGAACATCGCCCAGCGCTTCGACAGCAAGGGCACCTGCGGGTTCCAGAACAATACCTTCGACGTTCAGCATTTCGATAATTGTCGCGCTGATTCTGTCTTCTTCAAGAGTCAATGAATCTGACAACGGTACATGTTTCAGCAACTCAAACGGCAAGGCCCCGATCCGACCCACGGCCGCCCCATCCACAAATGTGTCAACATGATCAAGCGTTACCGGATGCCCCGCCGCCAATGCCGCCCGCAAACAGGCCCCGCCAGCAGGTTCAATAAAGAAGCAATGCGACCGATCCCCAAACCACGTGGCAACCCCCGACGACATGCCGCCGCCACCCACCGGCAACAGCACAAAATCCGGGGCCGTGCCCAATTGTGCCTCGATCTCGACCGCAACGGATGCCTGCCCTTCAATCACGTGCTGATCATCAAACGGCGACAGGAAATGCCCGCCATGCGATGCGCACCATTCTTGCGCCGCCGTCAAAGTAACATCGAAATAGTCGCCGATCAGATGAATTTCCACCTGATCCCCGCCAAACATCCGGGTCTTTTGTATCTTCTGTTGTGGCGTGGTCACCGGCATAAAAATCACGCCCTTAACCCCCAAATGGCGACACATAAACGCCACACCTTGCGCGTGATTCCCGGCACTGGCGCAAACAAACAGATCCTGATCGGGCTGTTGACGCATGGCATTATACGCCCCGCGCAGCTTATAGGACCGAACCGGCCCCAGATCTTCGCGTTTCAGCCAGATATCCGCGCCAAACCGCTCTGACAAGTGCACGTTTCGCAGCAACGGCGTGAGGGCGAAAACATCGCGCATGGCGGCCTCGGCGGCGCGGGCTTTATCGTGGAAATCGGTCATACCCCCTCAGTGGCGCAGCTTTGGCCGGGACGCAAGCCCGCGCCGCCTTGCCCCTGCCGGGAAAACCCGTTACCCCGCTGGCGTTATGACAAAAGGAAATCACCCATGTCTGCCTCTGATTCTGTGCCAAATTTCGTCCCCAAAAAAGTTGTTCTGGCCTATTCTGGCGGCCTTGATACCTCGATCATCCTGAAGTGGCTGCAAACCGAATATGGCTGCGAAGTGGTGACCTTTACCGCCGATCTGGGTCAGGGCGAGGAACTTGAGCCGGCCCGCAAAAAAGCCGAGCTGATGGGGATTAGTCCCGAAAACATCTTTATCGAAGATATCCGCGAAGAATTCGTGCGCGATTTCGTCTTTCCGATGTTCCGCGCCAATGCGGTCTATGAGGGCCTGTATCTGCTGGGCACCTCGATCGCCCGCCCTCTGATTTCCAAGCGTCTGATCGAAATTGCCGAAGAAACCGGGGCCGACGCGGTTGCCCACGGGGCCACCGGCAAAGGCAACGATCAGGTGCGGTTCGAACTGGCGGCCTATGCGCTGAACCCGGACATCAAGGTAATCGCCCCCTGGCGCATCTGGGATCTGACCAGCCGCACCAAGCTGATTGATTTCGCCGAAAAGAACCAGATTCCCATCGCCACCGACAAACGCGGCGAAGCGCCGTTTTCGGTTGACGCCAACCTGCTGCACACCTCGTCCGAAGGCAAAGTTCTGGAAGACCCCGCCGTCATGGCCCCCGATTATGTGTACCAGCGCACCGTCAACCCCGAGGACGCGCCGAACAAAGCCGAATACATCGAAATCGGTTTTGAAAAGGGCGACGCCGTGTCGATCAACGGCGAAGACATGAGCCCCGCAACCATGCTGACCGCCCTGAACGAATATGGCGGCAAACATGGCATTGGCCGGCTCGATCTGGTCGAGGGGCGGTTTGTCGGCATGAAATCACGCGGCATCTATGAAACCCCCGGCGGCACGTTGCTACTTGAGGCGCATCGCGGCATCGAATCCATCACCATGGATCGCGGCGCTATGCACCTGAAAGACGAGTTGATGCCAAAATATGCCGAGCTGATTTACAACGGTTTCTGGTACAGCCCCGAACGCGAAATGCTGCAAGCGGCGATTGACGCCAGCCAGACCCATGTGACCGGCACCGTGCGCATCAAGCTGTACAAAGGAGCTGCGTCCTGCGTTGGTCGTTGGTCCGAACATTCGCTTTATTCGGAAGAGCATGTGACGTTCGAGGATGACGCCGGCGCCTATGACCAAAAAGACGCTGCCGGGTTCATTCAGCTACAAGCGCTGCGTCTGAAGCTGATCGCCAGGCGCAACAAACGCGTTGGTTAGACCCTAAGAGCCTGGGCCTGCATCGCCTGATAGGCGGGCAGGGCCGCGTCGCACAGGTGTTGATTTTGCGCAGATAGTTCCGGCAAATCCCCTTCGACCCCGGCGAATCCGGTGCTTTTTTGCACGGCTCCGTACCAATGCGCGGCCCAGACCCCGTCTTCGGGCAACCCGCCAACCGACCAGTTCAGCATGTTCGGCGTCCACGCGATTTCAATCTCGGAACAAAGCGCCTTTAGCATCGCACCGGGATTGGCACGGATGTCGTGACTGTCGATGACCACACCGCCCAGACGTTCAAACAGGCTCTGTTGTTGAGCAAAACCGATATCTTCCAACGTAGGATCTTCGCGTTTTGCCACGTAAGAGGCGATCACCCGCGCAGGATGGCGGATCAGGTGGACGTGAACACAATCCTCCGTCCAGCCCATCGGCACCCCCTCAACCATATGGTGCGGCATGTGCTTCATGTAGAAATGCGGTTTTCCACCGGGGATAGGGCCGGTAATGGCCGCCGCGACCTTTTCCGCGTCATCCTCATGCGCGGCGATGATCGCATCGGCCATCGGATGCGCCAATCCGGTCATTTTCAGGTAGGGCGCATAAAACGGTTCATCCCAGACGGCACAATCACCGCGCGCCGCAAAACTATACATCATCGCCGTCGAAAGGTTTCGCGGCCCGGACCACATGACAATGCGCATCAGGCAGAACTTTCCTTTATTAGAGCCTTATACAGCCCTCTGAGCCGTTCTGTCACCGGCCCCATGTCACCGTTGCCAATCTGACGCCCGTCAATCTCACTAACCGGAGTTTGCGCGCCAAATGTGCCGGTCAAAAACACCTCATCCGCGCCATATGTGTCCACAAGGCTGAAATTCCGTTCAAACATCGGGATGTCGTTGGCGTGGCACAGGTCAATCACCTTTTGCCGGGTGATACCATTCATGCAGTAATCCCCGGTCGAGGTCCAAACCGCCCCCTTGCGCACGATGAAAAAGTTGCAAGCGTTGGTGGTGTTCACAAATCCGTTCACATCCAGCATTAACGCCTCGTCCGCGCCGGCCTTTTCGGCAGCGATACAGGCCAGAATGCAGTTCAGCTTTGAATGCGAGTTCAGCTTGGGGTCCTGCGTCATCGGCAACCCGCGAATATGCGGCACCGTGGCCAGTCGAATTGGACGCGGCAATTTGGGCTTTGAGTGCTCCATGATGATGACCATGGTCGGCCCCGATTTACTTAGGCCAGGGTGTTGAAACGGGTGTGTTTTCACACCCCGCGTCACCATCAGACGCGCATGGGCGTCCGATTGCATGTCGTTGGCATTTTGTGTCTCTAACAAAGCGGAAATCACGCCATCACGATCCAAGCCAATGTCCAAATCAATCGCCTTGGCAGCCTCAAACAGTCGATCCATGTGTTCGTCCAGAAACACCCACGACCCGTCATAAAGCCGCAGACCTTCCCACACCCCATCGCCGAGCATGAAACCGCTGTCGAACACACTTACCATTGCCTTGGAACGATGCACGATACGCCCGTCCACATAGATCTGTATGTCCTGATTGCGCGCGTCTTCGTCGGCCTGATGGGTGGTCATTTTCTCAGTCATGTGCGTCTCCGGTTTTGGGCACGCTAGAACGGGCCGAACCCCTCGCCAAGCGGTAAATTTCTGTCACCACCCCGTGAGAAATGATGTCGCCACCTTGTCAGTTGATCGCGCGACGGGCAGCATGAAACCGTCAGGAGGCTGGGCTATGGCATATGTAGACAATCTGAAACCTCTCGCGCTGATTATTTTGATCGGGCTTGCGGGGCTATTGCGGATCGGATCCGCAAATACCGCAGGAACAGAGGTCGTGACCGTCGCCGGCGGTTGTTTCTGGTGCGTCGAATCCGATTTCGAAGCGGTCCCTGGCGTGATCGAGGCCGTATCAGGCTTTACCGGCGGCACAGTGCCAAACCCGACCTACAAACTGGTCAAGGGCGGCGACACCGGCCATTTCGAGTCCGTGCAGATATTCTTTGACCCCTTGCAAATCAGCCGTACAGAGATCCTGACGCTGTTCATTCGGTCGGTCGATCCAACCGATGCGGGTGGGCAGTTCTGTGATCGCGGCGACAATTACCGCACGGCAATATTCGTCTCTAACGCGCAGGAAAGGGCGATTGCGGTCAGCGTAATATCCGTGGCGCAAACAGAGTTGGGGTAGAAAATTGTGACGCCTGTGCTAGCGGCCAAAACGTTTTATCCTGCCTCAGCCTATCATCAGAATTACTATCAGGGCACCAAACTAATCCTGACCCGGTACGGTCCCAAACGACAGGCAGCGGCCTATATCAAATACCGTGCCGCCTGTGGTCGCGATGCGCGGGTCCGCCAGTTATGGGGCGACGCCGCGCCATTTGCTAAAAGCTAAAAGCCTACTTGCGGCCAATATCACAGGACGCAAGAACGGCCATGTTCAGGATATCATTGGCCGTCGATGTGGTCGAACAGATCTGGATCGGCTTATCCACACCCGCAAGGATCGGGCCAACAACCGTCGCATCGCCCATTTCCTGCATCAACTTGACCGAGATGCTGGCCGAGTGGCGCGCCGGCACCACCAGAATATTCGCCGGCCCCGTCAAACGTGAAAACGGATAAGCGGCCTGCGCCTGAGCGTTCAGCGCCACATCAACGGTCATTTCACCCTCATACTCAAAATCAGCACCCCGCGCGGCCAGAACATGCGGCGCAAGGTGCATCTTTTCCGCCCGTTCAGACACCGGATGGCCAAACGTCGAAAAACTGACAAAAGCAACGCGCGGCTCTAACCCCATGTGTCGCGCCACTCCGGCAGCCCCTTCGGCGATTGTTGCAAGGTCCTCTTCGTTCGGCCATTCATGAACCAAGGTGTCGGCAATCAACACGATCCGCCCCTTGTGCAACAATGCCGTGACACCAACTGCCCCATGTGCCGCATCAGCGTCGAATACGTGGTTAATCCGGTCCAGAACATGCGCCGATTTCCGTGTCGCCCCGGTGACAAGGCCGTCCCCATGCCCGTGCGCCAACATCAAGGCGGAAAACACATGCCGGTCCCGTGCGGCCAGGCGATGAATGTCTTTTTGATCAAACCCCCGGCGTTGCAACCGATGATAAAGGAAGTCCTTGTAAGCATCCAAATGCTGCGTATTGGCGGCATTCACCACCTCAAGTTCGGCCACGGCATCACCCAACCCGGCAGCCTCCAACTTGACTTTGACCTCTTCTTCGCGCCCCACGACCAGCGCCTTGCCATAGCCGGACCGCTGATACATCACCGCCGCGCGCAGCACCCGTGGATCGTCGCCCTCAGCAAATATCATCTGCGACTGCGCGGCGCGGGCGCGGGCATTGAGACCACGCAGAATGCTGGCCGTCGGGTCCATCCGCGATTTCAGCGTCAGTTCATAAGCGTCCATGTCGATGATCGGTCGCCGCGCAGCCCCGGTATCCATGCCCGCCTTGGCCACAGCCACCGGAATCCGGTGAATCAAGCGCGGATCAAACGGCGTCGGAATGATATAATCACGCCCAAAGCTAAGAGTTTTGCCATAAGCCAGTGCAACCTCATCCGGCACATCCTCGCGTGCCAGTTTCGCGAGGGCATGGGCGCAGGCAATTTTCATCTCGTCATTGATGGCGCGCGCATGAATATCCAGTGCGCCACGAAACAGATAAGGGAAACCCAGTACGTTATTGACTTGATTGGGATAATCACTGCGCCCGGTGGCGATTATCGCGTCATCACGAACGTCGTGAACGTCCTCGGGGGTAATCTCAGGATCTGGGTTGGCCATGGCAAAAATCACCGGATGCGGGGCCATGCTGACGACCATATCCTGGGTAACCGCCCCTTTGGCACTGACCCCCAGAAACACATCCGCCCCCTTCATCGCGTCGCTTAGGGTGCGCAGATCGGTTTTCACCGCGTGCGCCGATTTCCACTGATTCATGCCCGCCGCCCGGCCCTGATAGATCACGCCTTTGGTGTCGCAGATTACGCAATTTTCATGCCGTGCGCCCATCGACTTAAGCAATTCGATACAAGCGATCCCCGCCGCCCCCGCGCCATTCAGCACAATGCGCACATCTTCGATCTTCTTGCCGGAAATATACAACGCGTTAATCAACCCGGCGGCGCAAATCACCGCAGTACCGTGCTGATCATCGTGAAAGACCGGAATGTCCATTTCCTCTTTCAGACGCTGCTCGATGATAAAACATTCCGGTGCCTTGATATCSTCAAGGTTAATGCCCCCAAATGTCGGCCCCATAAGCCGCACGGCATTGCAGAATTCGTCCGGATCTTCGGTGTCCAGTTCAATATCAACGCTGTTCACATCGGCAAACCGCTTGAACAGAACGGCCTTGCCCTCCATCACCGGCTTAGAGCCCAGCGCGCCCAGATTACCCAGCCCCAACACAGCCGTACCATTGGAAATCACCGCCACGAGGTTGCCCTTGTTGGTGTAATCATACGCGGTTTCCGGGTTTGCAGCGATCGCCTCGCAGGGGACGGCGACACCGGGACTATAGGCCAGCGACAAGTCGCGCTGCGTGTTCATCGGCACGGTAGCGGTGATCTCGAACTTTCCGGGCGTTGGCTCCAGATGAAAGGCAAGCGCCTCTTCGGCGGTGACTTTGTTCTTGGACATGGCGCGGTTCCTTTTGGGCTGCCCCGGCGTCTTACCCCAGCGCGGGCGTGTGCTCAACGATAATACGTTTTGATCTTTCGCCGCCCTGCGCCGGTTTGTACTGTCACCCCTAGTTCGGTTCGGGGGAAATTTGCAAAGTGAACACTGTGACGCCCATGATGGCGCAATTTCTGGACATCAAGGCCGGCCATCCAAACGATCTGTTGTTCTACCGGATGGGCGATTTCTACGAGATGTTCTTTGATGATGCCGTCGCCGCGTCCGAGGCACTGGATATCGCCCTGACCAAACGCGGCAAACACGATGGGGCCGACATTCCCATGTGTGGCGTGCCCGTGCGCGCCGCCGAAGGCTACCTGTTGACGCTGATCCGCAAAGGGTTCCGCGTGGCCGTCTGCGAACAGATGGAAGACCCCGCCGAGGCCAAAAAAAGAGGCTCTAAATCTGTGGTAAAGCGCGAAGTTGTGCGTCTCGTCACCCCCGGAACCCTGACCGAAGATTCCCTGTTAGAGGCGCGCCGCAACAATTTTCTGACCGCCTACGCCGAATTGCGTGATACCGCGGCTCTGGCCTGGGCGGATATTTCCACCGGCGCGTTTCACGTCATGCCCCTGCCTAAGGGTCGCCTTAGCCCCGAACTGGCGCGCCTCGCCCCATCAGAGTTGGTCATGTCCGAAGCGGAATCAGGGAAATATCGCGAATTAGTCTCTGATCTAGGTATTTCCCTGACACCCTTGGGCCGCTCAAGTTTCGACAGTTCCGCATCTGAAAAACGCCTTTGCGGCCTGTTCTCGGTCGCCTCCCTGGATGGGTTTGGCGGCTTTGGACGCGCCGAGATTGCCGCCATGGGGGCATTGATTGACTATCTGCAAATCACCCAAAAGGGCAAACTTCCCCTTTTACAGACCCCGATTCGCGAAGCCCCCGACCGCGTCGTGCAGATCGACGCCGCCACGCGGCGCAATCTGGAACTGACCCGCGCCTTGTCCGGTGGTCGCGCCGGGTCCCTGCTGTCGGTGATCGACCGAACAGCAACCCCCGGCGGCGCGCGCCTGCTGGAACAACGTCTGTCCAGCCCCTCGCGTGACCTTGAAATCATCCATGCGCGGCTTGATTGTGTCAGCTTTGCTGTTGAACAGACTCGCATTTCCGCAGATCTGCACACTGCCCTTCGTAAAACCCCTGATCTGGATCGCGCCCTGTCACGTCTATCCTTGGGCCGTGGAGGCCCACGCGATCTGGCCGCAATCCGCAACGGACTGGAACAGGCCAACGCAGTTGCCCAACTGCTCGCCACAACCCAACTACCCAACCTGCTGGCCACCGCCTCGCAGAACCTGACCGGATTCGAAGACCTCACCACCCTGCTTGACGCCGCCCTGATCGCCGAGCCACCCATTTTGACCCGCGAAGGTGGCTTTATCGCCTCGGGACACAACCCCGATCTCGACGAAGCGCGCACCCTGCGGGACGAAGGCCGCTCTGTCATCGCCGGGTTTCAGAAGAAATACATCTCCGAAACTGGCATCCCGACACTGAAGATCAAACACAACAACGTGCTGGGCTATTTCATTGAAACCACCGCAACCCACGCCGCAAAAATGCTGGCCTCCCCTTTGTCGGAAACCTTCATCCACCGTCAAACCACGGCCAATCAGGTACGTTTTACAACCGTTGAACTCAGCGAAATTGAAACCCGCATCCTGAATGCCGGCAATCAGGCACTTGAAATTGAAAAACGGCTCTACGAAGCCTTAGAGCACGCCGTTCTTGACCAATCCCCCCGCCTACTTATCGCGGCACAGGCCTTGGCCGAAATCGACCTTGCCACCGCCATGGGCGATCTTGCGCGAGGCGAAAACTGGTGCAGACCGATTGTCGACAACTCCCGCAGCTTCGAAATTTCGGGCGGGCGTCACCCGGTGGTCGAACACAGCCTGAAATCCCAATCCGGCGACGCCTTTATCGCCAACGATTGTTCCCTAAGCGCGCAGGATAACGCCGCGATCTGGTTGCTGACCGGCCCGAACATGTCCGGCAAATCCACATTCCTGCGCCAAAACGCCCTGATCGCCCTGCTTGCCCAAATGGGCAGCTTTGTACCCGCCGAATCCGCGCATATTGGCACCATCAGCCAGCTATTCAGCCGTGTTGGTGCCTCGGATGACCTGGCGCGCGGGCGCTCTACCTTTATGGTGGAAATGGTCGAAACCGCCGCCATCCTCAATCAGGCCGACGACCGTTCGCTGGTTATCCTTGATGAAATCGGCCGAGGAACCGCCACCTATGACGGGCTTTCCATCGCCTGGGCCACGTTAGAGCACCTCCACGCCGTCAACCGCACCCGCGCCCTGTTCGCCACGCATTACCACGAACTAACCGCGCTGGCTGGCAAGCTTACCGGGGTCGAAAATGCGACTGTCACAGTCAAGGAATGGCAGGGCGACATCATCTTTCTGCACGAAGTCCGCAAAGGTGCCGCCGACCGCTCCTACGGCGTTCAGGTCGCCCAACTCGCCGGATTGCCGCCCTCAGTCGTCGAGCGCGCCCGTGTCATCCTTGAACAACTGGAAAAGGACAGCCGCGAAGGCAACCAGACGGCTATGATCGACGACCTGCCCTTATTCTCAGTCACCGCCACAACACCGCCGCCTCCAACAAATTCCCCGGCCCTGGACCTGCTGAACGACGCCCACCCCGACGAATTGACCCCACTTCAGGCCCTCGACCTGCTCTACAAACTAAAAGAGGCGGCCAAATCCTGACCGCCCCCAACTTCTTCTGTTTAACAAGTATCCCCGTCCCGCTGCCTGGCAGGGCTTGCTTGCAAGCCCGAGAAGGGAGGCTTCGAACCTCAAACCCGGAGCCGATCCCCGCAAGGTCACCCCGCAGGCATCGACGAAACCCCAACCTGCGCCGGCCGCAACAACCGATCGTGCAAAAAGAACCCTTCGGCCGCAACCTGAATGATATCCCCTGCCCGCGTCCCCGGAACCGGCGCTTCAAACATCGCCTGATGTTCCTGCGGGTCAAACCGGTCACCAACTTCGGGCGTTATCATACGAATCCCGTGCTTCTGAAACACGTTCAACAATTCCCGCATGGTCAACTCGATCCCTTCGATCAGCGCCTTTGACGATTCCCGTTGTTCATCTGTCACCGTTTCAATCGCGCGCTTCATATTGTCAAACACCGGCAGCATATCGCGCGCCAGCTTTGATCCACCGTATTCCTCGGCCTCGCGACGATCCTTTTCCGATCGCTTACGGGCGTTTTCGGCATCTGCCAACGCGCGCATAAACCGGTCGCGGAATTCATCCCGCTCGGCCCGCAATTCGTCCAACTCGATCACCTCGGGATCAAGTTCAGCCAATTCATCGGCCAGTGCCTGTGCTTCGACATCATCAATGTCGTCCAGAAAATCTTGGTTCTTGGGGTCTGCCATCTTTCACCTCTAACTCCGGTCGGAAATCAGCCGGCCTACCAGCTGTGCCGTGTAATCCACAATCGGCACGATCCGTCCGTAATTCAGCCGCGTGGGGCCGATCACCCCGACTGCGCCAATAATCTTTCGATCAGAGTTCATATAGGGAGACACCACCAGAGAGCTACCCGAAAGTGAAAAAAGTTTGTTCTCAGAGCCAATAAAAATGCGCACACCGTCCCCGCCTTCGGTCAAATCAAGGAATTCGGCGATATCACGCTTGCGTTCAAGGTCGTCAAACAGGTTTCGGATCAAATCCAACCCTTCGTCCGGTGTGTCCTCGCCCAACAGATTGGCGCGGCCGCGTACAATCAGACGCTCGGCCTCTTCGCCGACACCTTCCCAAACCGCAAGACCGCTTTTAACCATCTCGCCGGCCAGAGAATCAATCTCTTGTCGGCGCGTAGTGATCTGGTGCTGAATATCCTTGCGCACTTCCCGCAGGGTTTTGCCCTCGACCAGCGCATTCAGGAAATTCGCCGCCTCACGCATTGAACTGGGTGTTTGCCCCGGTGGAGGCGAAAACAAACGATTCTCTACATGGCCGTCCGAGAACACCAGAACCACCAACGCCCGGTCACGCCCCAGTGAAACAAATTCAATATGGCGGATTTCCGCCTCGTGCTTTGGCGTCAGAACCAGCGACGCACCCTGCGTTACCCCCGACAAGGCCGACCCGATCCGGTCCAGCATATTGCCCATATCAGCCGTGTTGCTGGTCAGCGTCGCGTCGATCTTTTGCTGATCTGATGCATCCAGATCGCCAACCTCAAGCAATCCATCAACAAACAGCCGCAACCCCATCTGCGTCGGCACCCGCCCGGCGCTGGCATGTGGAGAGTCCAAAAGCCCCAAAAACTCAAGGTCCTGCATGACATTGCGCACGGTCGCGGCGCTGACCTTTTCGCTTAAAGTGCGGGTCAACGTGCGACTACCCACCGGATCGCCGTTATCCAGGTACGACTCGACCACCAGCCGAAAAACTTCGCGTGATCGGTCGTTCATGTCTTCCAACAGGTTCTTTGCGTCGCTCATCCACGTATCCCTTGGGTCCGGCTCCATTAAAGTCTCTGCAACGCAAAGGTCAATCGGGGTTGCATAAATGCCCCCTCGGGCGGTATCCCGACGCAAACCAATAAAGGAAGACCCATGCGCCCCTCTGGACGAAATCTTGACCAACTCCGCCACGTGTCCATCGAAACCGGATTCACCAAACACGCCGAAGGGTCCTGCCTGATCAAGGTCGGCGAAACCCACGTGTTGTGCAATGCAACAATCGAAGATCGCGTGCCACCGTTTATCCGTGGCTCTGGCCTTGGTTGGGTCACGGCGGAATACGGCATGCTGCCACGCGCCACCAATACCCGGATGCGTCGCGAGGCAACTGCGGGCAAACAAGGCGGGCGCACCGTGGAAATCCAGCGGTTGATTGGCCGCTCCCTGCGCGCCGGGGTTGACCGTGTGGCGCTGGGTGAACGTCAGATCACCGTCGATTGCGATGTGTTGCAGGCCGATGGCGGTACCAGATGCGCTGCGATCACCGGCGGATGGGTGGCCCTGCGGTTGGCGGTGAACAAGCTGATGAAAACCGGCGACGTGATCAGTGATCCGCTGGTTGATCCGGTTGCTGCAATCAGTTGTGGTATCTACGCCGGGCAGCCCGTGCTTGACCTCGACTACCCCGAGGACAGCGAAGCAGGCGTTGACGGCAATTTCATCATGACCGAATCTGGTCAGCTGATCGAAATCCAGATGTCCGCCGAAGGGTCGACCTTTTCGCGTGATCAGATGAATAGCCTGATGGATCTGGCCGAAAAAGGCGTTGCAGAACTGGTCGCGGCGCAAAAAGCCGCCATCGCATGACCCGAAAGTTCAAAGGCGACAAATTGCTGATCGCCACCCACAACCAAGGCAAGCTGGACGAAATGGCGCAATTGCTTGCTCCGTTCGGCATTGCCGTGGTTGGCGCGGCTGAAATGGGCCTGCCCGAACCGGACGAAACCGAAGACACCTTTGTCGGCAACGCACGGATTAAGGCCCACGCCGCCGCTCAAGCCACCGGCCTACCCGCCCTATCGGACGACTCCGGGATCGAGATTGACGCGCTGAACGGCGCCCCCGGCGTTTACACCGCAGATTGGGCCGAAACCCCGACCGGGCGCGATTTTGTCATGGCTATGACCCGCACCAACAACGAACTTGAGGCCCTGAACGCCCCGCACCCGCGTACCGCCCGGTTTTGCTGTACCCTGGTAATTGCCTGGCCCGACGGTCATGACGAAGTATTCCCCGGTGTGATGCCCGGCCACGTAATCTGGCCCATGCGTGGCGAACAAGGTCACGGCTACGACCCTATTTTTGTGCCCGTGGGATACGACATAACCTTTGGCGAAATGGCCGCCCACGAGAAAAACCGCATCAGCCACCGCGCCGATGCGGTCGCCAAATTCACGGCGGGATGTTTTGGCTGAAGACTGGCGCAACGCAGGGTTCGGGCTGTATGTCCATTGGCCATTCTGTCAGGCCAAATGCCCCTATTGCGACTTTAACAGCCATGTAACGGCAAAAATCGACCAAAAAACCTGGGTTAGAGCCTATTTATCAGAACTAAACCGCGTTGCCGGGGAAACGCCGGGCCGGGTCCTGAACACCATTTATTTCGGCGGCGGCACCCCCAGCCTGATGCATCCCGATACAGTCGGCGCAATCATCGAGACCTCTCATACCCTGTGGCCCTTTGCCAATGACATTGAAATTACCCTAGAGGCAAATCCCGGATCAGTCGAGGCAGGCCGCTTTGCCGGATACCGTGACGCCGGGGTAAACAGAATTTCCATGGGAATTCAGGCGCTTAACGACACCGACCTGCGCCGCCTGGGGCGCATCCACACCGTTTCAGAGGCCCGCACCGCGTTCGATATCGCCCAATCCAGCTTTGACAGGATTAGTTTTGACCTTATCTACGCGCGACAGGACCAAACGCTGAGTGAGTGGAAAAAAGAGCTTATACAAGGGCTTGGCATGGCTGCCGATCATCTGTCCCTGTACCAGCTGACCGTTGAAAACGGCACCGCCTTTGGTGATCGTTACGCCCGTGGTCGCCTAAAAGGCCTGCCAACCGAGGACCTGGGGGCCGACATGTACCTGATGACGCAGGAAATCTGCGCAGATCACGGGTTGCCGGGATATGAGGTTTCCAACTACGCCCGCCCCGGTTCGGAATCCCGCCACAACCTGATCTACTGGCGCTATGGCGATTACGCCGGCATTGGCCCCGGCGCACATGGCCGACTGACACGCGACGCAACCCGATACGCAACCGAATGCGTTTCCGCCCCCGGCGCATGGTTGAAAGCCGTGGACACCGGCCATGCTGAAGACCATCGGGCCGTTCTATCCGGCAAAGATCAGGCCGAAGAATACCTGATGATGGGCCTGCGCCTAAGCGAAGGCATTGACCCGACGCGGTATCACCTTTTGGGCACCCAGCCTCTTTTCCAAGAGAAAATCAACGGCCTGCGCGACCTGGGAATGCTAACTGTTCAAGGCGATCGATTGTGCGCGACCCTGAACGGACGCGCGGTTCTGAACGCAGTAATCAGAGAACTGATGGCGGATTGATGAATGAGGTATCTGTGGGCAGCACTTGGCCTGATATGTGTCGGATTGGCGATCATCGGTGTGATCCTGCCACTTTTACCAACCGTCCCATTCCTGCTATTAGCCGCATTCTTTTTTGCCCGCTCATCCAGCCGCTTGCATAGCTGGCTGTTGTCACACCCGACATTTGGGCCATTCATTGACGACTGGGCCCGCTCCGGTGCCATCAGACCCCGGGCCAAACGTTTTGCCACAATCTCTATTCTGGCAGTGATTGGCGTAACGACGGTTCTACCCGTTCCGGTGTTTGTTATTGTCATTCAATCCGTTACGCTAGGATTGGTTCTATTGTTTATCTGGAGCCGCCCTAACGGCTAAGCCGGTTGCACAACTCATCCAACTGATCAAGCGTTGCATAGGAAATGACAACTTGCCCGGATTCACCACCCGCCAAGTGTTCTATTGACACGCCCATGCGCAATATGGCCGCCAGATCCGCCTCTAATGCCCGGGTATCCGCATCCTTTTCCGCACCGCCCAACTTGCGCGATTTGATCTTACCGCCGGTCTTTTCGCCCTCAACCGTTTTGGCAAGCCGCTCTGTCGCCCGCACCGAAAGCCCCTCATAAACCACCTGTTTGGCCAACTCGGACGGGTTTTCCGCGGTGATCAATGCGCGCGCATGGCCGTTACTTAACTTACCTTCCCGCAACAAGTCCTGAACATCCTTCGGCAACGTCAGCAACCGCAAGAGATTGGCAATATGGCTGCGGCTTTTACCCAAAGCCCCGGCCAGCTTTTCCTGAGTATGGCCAAAACTATCCATCAACTGCCGGAATCCAGTTGCCTCTTCCATCGCATTCAAATCAGCGCGCTGAATGTTTTCGATAATCGCGACTTCCAACACTTCAACGTCGTCAAAGTCCCGCACCAAAACCGGCACTTGATGCAACTGCGCCAACTGCGCCGCCCGCCAACGTCGTTCACCGGCAACAATCTCGTACTTTCCGCCGTCAGTTTCCCGCACGATCAAGGGCTGCAATATCCCCTTTTCTCGGATGGATGCAGCCAAATCGTCCAGATCACTCTGCGCAAAACTGCGCCGCGGTTGGTTCGGATTGGCCACCAACCGTTCAGTCGGTACCTGAATGTCACCCCTTAACGTCCCCGTCATTGGTTGTGGTGTTACATCCGCCATCAAAGCCGACAATCCACGCCCAAGCCCACGCGGTTTGCTTTTCTTGCTCGCCATTCTACCCTCCGCTGCGCCGATCAGGCCGCCAGTTTTCCATTATTTTCCAACAACTCATGCGCMAATGCCCGATATGCCTTGGCCCCTTGGGAATTCGAATCGTAGCTCAACACCGGCATCGCGTATGATGGTGCCTCGCTTACCCGAACGTTGCGGGGAATCAGAGTTTCAAACACCAGTTCACCCAAATTCGCGCGCGCATCCTGTTCGACCTGTTGCGACAGGTTATTGCGCCGATCATACATCGTCAGAACAATCCCCTCGATTCTAAGGGACGGATTTGCAGTCTGGCGAACTTCGCGAATGGTCAACATCAACTGCGATAGGCCTTCCAGCGCAAAAAATTCGCTTTGCAGCGGAACAAGAACAGAATGTGCCGCCACCATCGCATTGACAGTCAAAAGACTAAGCGACGGTGGGCAATCAATCAAAATATAGTCCCAGTTAAATTCGTCCATCGCTGTCTGCCGCAAGGCATCATGCAACAGAAAGCTGCGTTTCTCATTGGAAATCAAGTCCATATCGGCAGAGCTAAGATCAACGGTCGCCGGGATTATTCCCAAGCCTTTGATATCTGTATCCTGAATGACATCTGACAAAGCCGCATCTTCGACCAACAATTCATAGGCCGATTGTGATCGATCCGCCAAATCTATACCCAACCCGGTCGATGCGTTGCCTTGGGGGTCCAGATCAACCACCAAAACCCGCTGGCCACTTTCAGCCAGCGCTGCGGCCAAATTTATCGCCGTCGTAGTCTTCCCTACGCCACCTTTTTGGTTGGCAATAGCGATGATTCGGGGCCCTGAAGGACGGGAAAGGTCAGACACGCGATACTCCTTCTATCTTTAGAATTGCCGCGCCGGGCATTGTCTGACTTTCTATCACTTCAACGTCAAATGACCACTGTGTCCGCGCCATTTCCAGTTCTTTCTGCCATGTGACACCTTTGGGAAACAATGCTGTGCCCCCAGTCGCAAGGTGACGGTCCGAATATGTCAGCAATTCAGTCAGGTTGGCTAAAGCACGGGCAGAAACAATATCTGCACCCTGTTTTTCGGCTTTCTCAATCCGTTCTGCGATCACATTACAGGAAACACCTGTCTCTCGAATCACAGTCCGCAAAAAGGCGGATTTCCTTTGATCGCTTTCAATCAGCGTCACTTTCAGCTTGGGTCGCTCTGATTTTGCCAAAATTGCGACGATCAACCCGGGGAAACCACCCCCGCTGCCAAGGTCCGCCCAAGTCCTAGCTGACGGTGCCAGTCGAAAAACCTGAACGGAGTCCGCGACGTGGCGTACCCAAAAGTCATTCAGGCTGCTCCGCGATACCAGATTGATTCGCGCATTCCATTTCACCAATAGATCATGGAACAAAACTAGTTTGTCCATTGTTTCACGTGAAACATCCGGTTCATATCCAGTCATGCGCGCCGCTCCTGCGTGAAACGACGTACCCTAGCCAACAAAAGCGCTAGGGCAGCCGGAGTTACCCCCTCCACGCGGCCAGCCTGCGCCAGCGTCGCCGGCCGGACAGTTGACAGTTTCTCTTTCAGCTCATTCGACAGGCCAGAAATTTCCAAGTAGTTGAAATCTATCGGTATCTTCTGATTTTCGTCCCGCTTCAGCGCCGCGACATCCTTCTCTTGACGAACAATATAGTGAGCATAAAGAGCATCCCGCTCAACTTGTCGTCGTGAATCCTGATCGACAATTTCCAACTCAGGGGCAAGCGAAATTAAATCTTCAAAGGAGACGTCAGGAAAGGCCAGGACATCAAGCCCGGTCCGTCTTGTCCCGTCCTGATTGATACGAATACCGGCGCGTTTGACTTCCGAGGGTGTGTAGGATTGCGCCCCAAGCAGTGAATTTGCATTTTCCAAACGCTCCATCTTACTCAGAAATATGCCTTCTCGATTACCGCTGACACAACCAATGGAAAGACCCAAGGGTGTCAGACGTTGATCTGCATTGTCGGCGCGCAGGGACAAGCGGAATTCTGCGCGCGATGTGAACATTCTGTAGGGCTCAGTTACGCCACGCGTTGTGAGATCGTCGATCATCACGCCGATGTAGCTATTTGCACGGCTGAACTCGACCGGTTCCTGTCCCTGTATAGCCCGCACTGCGTTCAATCCGGCAACCAGACCTTGAGCGGCAGCTTCCTCGTATCCGGTGGTTCCGTTAATTTGCCCAGCGAGATAAAGACCCGGAACGTCCTTGGCCTCTAGTTGTGGGGTCAGCGATCGTGGATCGACGTAATCGTATTCGATTGCATACCCAGGCTGCAAGATAACTGCATTTTCCAATCCTTTGATTGAATTCACGTACTCTAGCTGAATATCCTGAGGTAGAGACGTCGAGATCCCGTTTGGATAGACAGTGTGCCCCGTTGCGCTTTCTGGTTCAAGAAACACTTGGTGCGAGGATTTATCCGGAAAACGGACAATCTTATCTTCGATCGAAGGGCAATATCTGGGACCAACACCATCAATATGCCCGCCATACATCGCTGATTGTGCTAGGTTTTCCTCAATTATTGCATGAGTCTGCGCATTGGTGTGCGTGATACCGCAAGATATCTGTGGTGCAGATGCTGTTTTCGACAAAAACGAAAACAGCGAAGGGCTTTCATCCCCCGGCTGCATATCCAGCCCGTCCCAATTTATTGTTCGCCCGTCCAAACGAGGCGGGGTGCCAGTTTTGAGTCGCCCCAACGGCATATCAAACGACTCGATTCTTTTGGCAAGCTTAACAGACGGCCTTTCGCCCATCCGTCCACCCGGAGTCGAGGTACAACCAATGTGGATCACCCCTCGCAAAAAGGTGCCTGTTGTCAAAATCACGGCTTTTGCGTTGATCTGTGCGCCATCCTCCAAAACAACGCCAACGACGCGTTCACGATGCATTAGAAAATCGACCGCCTCGCCTTCGATGACGTATAGGTTTTTCTGATCTTCCATCTTGGTCAGCATTTCAGAACGGTAGATACCCCGGTCCGCTTGCGCCCGAGGCCCTTGAACAGCAGGGCCTTTGCGTCTGTTCAGCAGGCGGAACTGAATCCCGGCAAGGTCGGCCACGACCCCCATTACACCATCCATTGCGTCAATTTCTCGTACCAAGTGGCCCTTTCCAAGACCGCCAATCGCCGGATTACAGGACATTACCCCGATCCCCGCCCGGGTAAGTGTGATCATGCCAGTGCGCACACCCATTCGCGCTGCGGCGTGTGCTGCTTCGCAACCCGCGTGGCCTCCGCCGATAACCAGAACATCAAAGTCCGAATGTTTCACGTGAAACACTCCTCACTTTCCTAAACAAAAACTGGCAAAGATCTCGTCCAGCAGGTTCTCTACATCTACCCGTCCGACAAGAGATTCAAGAGCCCGAATGGCCATCCTCAACTCTTCTGCGGCAATATCATATTGATCGGGCCCATATAGCAACCGTTTCCGCGCTGCTTCCAAACCCTCTAGCGCCAGTTCCATAGCGGCACGATGGCGTTCTCGCGTTGCAATGCCGGCCCCGGTAGAGCGTTTAGTCAATTCCCTAGAGATGCGCAAAACCAATTCGTCGACACCGGCACCCGTCAGCCCGGAAATGGCCCCTGTCTTGTCTGACCTCAGATCCCGTTTCGGCAAAACACGTATATCTCCGACACGCGGGGCCACTGTCAATATGTCACCCTCTTCCGCTAGAAATACCCGTAAATCGGCGGATTCGGCGCGTAAAATCGCCAGAGCAATACCTTTTCCCTCTACCACATCCGAGGTTTCCCTAAGGCCCGCAGTGTCAAGCAGGGTCACAGGTAGCCCCGCCAAATCCATTCGTACTTCGATCACATCACGAGTGGTGCCGGCGAATTCGGACGTTATCGCCGCATCCCTGCCCGCCAAGGCGTTTAGCAATGTCGATTTTCCGACATTTGGCGCGCCGATGATTGCCACCTCGAACCCCGACCGAATGCGTTCGGCGATTATGACGCCAGCCGTTTCACGCTCCAATTCGGAACGAACGGTGTCAAGCAGACCAGTCACTTCTGGGGTTACGTCAAACGGAACGTCCTCGTCAGCAAAATCTATGGTTGCCTCGATCAACGCGGAAGCCCTGATCAGGTTTTTGCGCCATTTTTCAACAGTTTTTCCCAAGGCACCGGTTAGTAAGGTATCGGCCTGCCGCCGTTGCGCTTCGGTTTCGGCGTCAATCAGATCGGCAAGCCCTTCGACTTGGGCCAAATCCATCTTGCCATTCTCCATCGCCCGACGGGTAAATTCACCGGGGTCAGCCAGACGCACGCCTTCCAGACCTGACAACGCATCAAGAACCGCCATGACACCGGCGGTACTACCGTGCACTTGCAGTTCGGCGATGTCTTCCCCGGTAAAACTGGCAGGCGCGCTGAAGGTCAGGATCAATGCCTGATCCAGCCGTTCGCCGGCTGAGTTTCGCAAGACGCGCAAGGACATATCGCGTCCGGGCAAAGGCGCGCCGCATAGTTTTGCAGCCGCGCCATGGGCACCGGGACCAGATATACGGATCACCGCAACGCCGGCTTTTCCCTGTGCGCTGGCCAACGCAAAAATGGTGTCCATTTGCGGGCCTCGTGAGGTCAGAGTGAAATCAGGTGTTCATCGAATCAAAGAAATCGTCGTTTGTCTTGGTCTGTTTCAACTTCGACAACAGGAATTCTACCGCATCCACGGTGCCCATCGGGTTGAGGATTCGGCGTAGAACAAAGGTTTTCTGCAAGTTCAGCTTGTCCACCAACAACTCTTCTTTTCGTGTGCCGGATTTCAGAATGTCGATGGCCGGGTAAACCCGCTTGTCGGCGATCTTGCGATCCAGAACGATTTCCGAGTTACCGGTGCCTTTGAATTCTTCAAAGATCACTTCGTCCATCCGGCTACCAGTGTCGATCAGCGCCGTGGCAATGATGGTCAGGGAACCGCCCTCTTCGATATTTCTGGCCGCGCCAAAGAACCTTTTGGGGCGTTGCAGCGCGTTTGCGTCCACACCGCCGGTCAGAACTTTTCCCGACGAAGGTACCACGGTGTTAAATGCTCTACCAAGTCTTGTGATTGAATCCAAAAGGATCACAACATCTCGTTTATGCTCGACCAACCGTTTGGCTTTTTCGATCACCATTTCGCTGACCGCTACGTGGCGTGTTGCGGGTTCATCAAAGGTAGATGACACCACTTCGCCTTTGACGGAACGCTGCATGTCGGTCACTTCTTCGGGCCGTTCGTCTATCAGCAGGACAATCAGATAGCATTCCGGATGGTTCTTTTCGATCGAGTGGGCGATGTTTTGCAGAATGACCGTTTTACCGGTTCTGGGGGGTGCCACGATCAACGACCGCTGGCCTTTGCCGATAGGGGCCACAAGGTCGATCACACGCGCCGTGCGGTCCCTTGAGGCTTCGCCCTCGACCTCCATCTTGAACCGTTCATCCGGGTACAGCGGCGTCAGGTTATCAAAGGCAATCTTRTGYTTGGCCTTTTCCGGATCATCAAAGTTGATCTTGGTGATRCTGGTCATGGCAAAATAGCGTTCRCTWTCSACCGGAGCYTTAATCGGGCCTTCGATCGTRTCCCCSGTCCGCARCGAATATTGGCGGATCATTTCGTTGGACATATAAATATCGTCCGGACCCGGCAAATAGTTCGCCTCGGGCGAGCGTAGAAACCCAAACCCATCCTGCAACACTTCAAGCACACCATCGCCAGAAATATCCCATCCTTCGTCCGCGCGTTCACGCAGGACCTGAAACATGATTTCGCCCTTACGCATGGTGGATGCGTTTTCGATCTCAAGTTCCTCGGCTATCGCCAGAAGATCCTTGGGACTTGTGGCTTTCAGTTCGGCAAGGGCCAGAGTCTCAGTGGTCATGGTTTCTGTGGTCTCWGTGGTCATAAAATTACAGCCTTTGATCGCCCCTTAGAACAGGACGCAATGTAATACCAATAATGGAAGGCGCTTTACCCGGACGGGTAGCTAGGCGCGTACATAAAGCCCTGACGGATCAGAGTCAATCCAGACCCTAGAACTTGAGAATGACCGACAGGACGATAACCGCCATCAATCCGGTTGGCACCTCGTTCATCAGCCGGAATTGCCGCCCGGTGACAGTGCATCGCCCATCTGCCAACTCGTGACGTCGCGCGCCCAACCACATGTGAAACCACGTCATTGCCAATACCGCAGCTGCCTTGACCCACGGCCAGGCTTCCGACCAGTCAACGATCCCAGGAATGAACACCAACATCAGGCCAAAGGCCCAGGTGGCCATCATCGCCGGGTACATGATCATCAGTTGCAGTTTGGCTTCCATCATTCGGAACACTTTGGCCATTTCCGGGTTTTCACTGGCCTGTTCTACGTGATGCACAAACAGTCGAGGCAGATAGAACAACCCGGCCATCCACGAGATCACCGACATGATGTGAAAGGCCTTGGCCCAAGGGTACAGGGAAATCAGAAAGTCGGTCATCGTATCCTCGCTACGGTGCCGGGTCTTCCTAATAAATAAATATATATAAAGAAAGGATGATGATTAAGTAGGGATGGAGATATCTGTGGATTATCAACCTTTCCTATCAGTTGTCCCCAAGTGGTTATGTCAGCGACAAGGTCGGGCGCGATTCCTGTGGGGCGTCTTGGAAATCTTTTATATACAATAAGTTACCTGGAAATTCCCGAGATTATTCTGGGGATAAGTCGGGGACGGATTGGGAAAACCTTAGTTACCCTCAAGCGGACACTTATCCTTGTCCACGTGGGATGGTTTGCGCATATCTGCATGGGGCGACGGGGTTTTCCACGGGGTTGCATCCCGCCGTCGAAAAACTAGAAACTGTGCACACACATCCACCATTCAGCACACCGGGATATCCACATGGTTATACAACTTGTCCTTGCCTCCGGATCGTCCATTCGGGCGCAACTTTTGCGCAACGCCAACGTTGAATTCAATGTGATGGTGCCGCGTGTTGATGAAGATTCGGTTAAACGGGCAATGATGGCCGAAGCGGCCCTGCCCCGCGATATCGCCGATGCGCTGGCGGAAATGAAAGCCCGCAAGATCAGTGGCAAACATCCCGATGCTTGGGTGATCGGCTGTGATCAGGTGCTTGATTTCAAGGGGCAACTGATCTCAAAGCCTGAAAGCGCCGATCAAGCTGTCGCGCAGTTGGTTCGGATGCGCGGGCAGGCGCACAAATTGTTCTCAGCCGCGGTGATCTACGAAAACGGCCAACCGATCTGGCGGCACGTGGGGCAGGTTCTATTGCGGATGCGTGACACGTCGGATCAATACCTGAAAGACTATGTCGCCCGCAATTGGGACGAAATCCGCCACTGCGCCGGCGCTTATATGCTTGAAGCCGAAGGGGTGAGGTTGTTTGACACGATTGACGGGGATTACTTTAACGTTTTGGGTATGCCATTGTTAGAAATACTCAATTTTCTGGCGCAACGAGGGGTGATCGCGCAATGACGGACAAGCGTATTCCACTGGCCGGGGTGATCGGATCGCCCATCGCCCATTCCCGGTCGCCGCAACTGCATCGCCACTGGCTGAAAACCTACGGTATTCGCGGGTTTTACATTCCCATGGATGTGGCCCGGGATGATCTGGAAAATGTCATCCGCACCCTGCCGAAAATGGGGTTTGTCGGGGTTAATATTACCATCCCCCACAAGGAACAGGTGCTGAAATTCGCCGATCAGGTCACTGACCGCGCCACCCTTATCGGTGCGGCGAATACCTTGATTTTCCGCAAAGATGGTAAGATTCACGCTGATAATACAGATGGTTACGGGTTTTTTGAAAACCTGCGATCCGGCGCACCCGACTGGGATCCACGCGGCGGCCCGGCGGTTGTGATGGGGGCGGGTGGCGCGGCGCGGGCCGTGGTTGCCTCGCTGACCGGGTCTGGGGTGCCAGAGGTGTTGGTCACCAACCGAACCCGCGTCAGGGCGGAAAAGCTGAAAGAGGATTTTGGCCAGCGCGTGCGCGTGGTGGATTGGGTGCAGGCGGGAAACATCCTGGAAGAAGCCTCGCTTGTGGTGAACACCACGTCGCTGGGCATGGTTGGCAAGCCGGAATTGCGGGTGCCGCTGGATGGGTTGCGCAAGGGCGCGGTGGTCACAGATCTGGTTTATACGCCGCTCAAGACGCATTTGTTGCAGGTTGCCGAAGCTGCCGGCTGTGTTGTCGTCGACGGGTTGGGCATGTTGCTGCATCAGGCGGTTCCCGGGTTCGAACGCTGGTTTGGCACCCGTCCGGAGGTCGATCAGGCAACCCGCGCGGCCGCCCTTAGATGAGCTTTCTTCTTGGCTTGACCGGGTCCATCGGCATGGGCAAAAGCACCACCGCACAGATGTTTGCCGATCTCGGCTGCGATGTGTGGGATGCGGATGCGGCGGTGCATCGGCTATATAGTAAGGGAGGCGCCGCAATTGGCCCGCTCGGCGCGGCCTTTCCGCAGGCGATTGTTGATGGCGCAGTCAGTCGTGACGCCCTGAAACAGATCATCGGGAAAACGCCGGACACCTTGAAGGAAATCGAAGGGATCGTGCATCCTTTGGTGGCGCAGGACCGGGCCTTGTTTTGCCAATCAGCGCGCGCGGACATTCTGGTTTTCGACATTCCTCTGTTGTTTGAAACCGGCGGTGATGCAGCGATGGACGCAACCGTCGTAGTCTCTGTAAAGGCTGAAATGCAGGAAAAGCGGGTTATGGCCCGCGGAACGATGGATATGGATCAGTTCCAGCTTATTAAGCGAAAACAAATGCCGGACGCGGATAAACGCGCGCGTGCGGATTATGTGATCATAACGGACACCCCCGACCACGCCCGCCAACAGGTGCAGGATATTGTCACAGAAATCAGGACAAAATTAGAAAATGCGTGAGATTGTTTTAGATACGGAAACAACCGGATTCGACCCTGGCACTGGCGACCGGATTGTCGAAATCGGCTGTGTGGAACTGTTCAATCACATGGCCACCGGCAAGACCTATCACCAGTATATCAACCCCGAACGGGACATGCCCGAAGACGCGTTCAAGGTGCATGGCATCAGTTCCGATTTCCTGCGTGATAAACCGGTGTTTACCAAAGTCGGTCAGGCGTTTCTGGATTTCATCGGCGAGGCCAAACTGGTCATTCACAACGCCAGCTTTGACATGAAGTTCCTGAACGCCGAACTGGGGTGGATGGGGCTGCCCCAACTGCCGATGGATCAGGCGATTGACACATTGCTGATCGCACGAAAACGCTTTCCAGGGTCGCCTGCGTCGCTGGATGCTTTGTGTCGCCGGTTCAACATTGATACGTCGGCGCGCACGCTGCATGGCGCGTTGCTCGACTCAGAAATTCTGGCCGAAGTTTATCTTGAGCTGATTGGTGGGCGGCAACCGGATTTCGGATTGTCCAACAGCGTCGCTGAAACCGGAACCACAGATGCGGATACGTGGCGTCCAACGCCCCGGCCTGCGTCTTTGCCAAGCCGCCTGACGGCCGAGGAACAAACGGCGCATGAGGCCTTTGTTCAGGCATTGGGCGAAAATGCAGAATGGACGCGCACCTGACCCACGGTCAGATGCGCAGTATTGTTTAGGCGTCTGCTGTTGGCGCCTCTTTTGCGGCCTGTTGCGCCTGAATACGCGCCATTTCGTTGCGATAAATCTGAACAAAGTCGATGTTGTCCATGTTCAGCGGCGGATAGCCACCATCGCGGGTCACGTCGCTGACGATCCGGCGCAGGAACGGGAACAACATGCGCGGGCATTCGATCAACAGGAACGGGTGCAACTGATCATCCGGCACGCCGCCGATCTGAAAGATGCCGGCATATTCGATTTCCAGGATAAACAGCACATCGCCGCCTTCCTTGGCTTTTGATTCGATGTTCAGCTTGATCATGACTTCAAACTGACCTTCGTCGTTACGCTTTTTCGCGTCCAGATTGACCTGCACACTGACATCGGGCTGAACATCGCCGGACGCGCCCTTTTGCGCCATCACGTTTTCGAACGACAGATCGCGTACGAACTGGCCGAGAACCTTCATCTGAACTGCGGGTGTCTCGGGTGCCTTACTGTTACCATTTGCGCCATTTTCGGCCATCTGGATACTCCTGAAAAATCAAAATCCCGTTTTGCTTAACATCTTGTTCTTTACACCTCAATGGCGCTTGGGGCCTTCGACCCACCCGGACGGAGGAGCGGGGTTATTGTCCGGTTTCACCTCTTTGAAATCGCCGTCTATGATGTCACCCGCGCCAAAACCCATCGGTGACGGGCCGCTACCCATTCCGGCGTTCATTCCGGCACCCATCTGAAACTCTGCCACCTTCACCTTGCTGCGCAGATACCGAAGCACACCCATGCGAACCGCAGGCACAAGCAGGGCAAAGCCAATCGCATCGGTGAAAAACCCCGGCGTCAGCAACAAGGCCCCGGCCACCAGAATCATCGCTCCATGCGCCAAAGGTTCCGTGGGGTCACCAAGATTGGAAAACGAAGACTGCAACTGACCCAACGCCATGCGACCTTGAGTCCGCACAAGCCAAGTGCCCAGAACGGCCGTCAGAACCACAATTGCCAGCGTTGGCCACAGGCCGATGGCCCCGCCCACCTGAATGAACAGGGCTATTTCAACGATCGGAACCGCCAAAAAGGCAACAAACAGATACATTTCCACATTTCCTTTACAATAAGCAGGGCGGTGGACTTGATCCCGCCTGTCACCTACATAAGTGCGAGATGCACAGCTTTCAAAGACAAACGCCCTAAATGAGGACAAGATGAACTCGCCCATGATACAATTATTGGTTCTGGCAGGCATTGCCATATTCTTGATCCTTCGCTTGAAAAACGTGCTTGGCACGCGCGATGGCTTTGAGAAACCACCTTTGCCGCCACAGGCTCCGACGCAAAAGCGCCCGGAATTCGAGGTGATCGAAGGTGGTCCCGACCGCGATATTACCGATCACGTTGACGAAGACAGTGACATGGCGCGTGATCTGGCAGCTATGAAACGGATCGAGCCCGATTTTTCCGTGACTGAATTCTTTCAGGGTGCCCGCGGGGCCTATGAAATGATCGTGATGGGCTTTGAAAAGGGCGAGTTGGACCAGATTCAGCCGTTCCTGTCCGAAGAGGTGTTCGAGACCTTTGTCGATGTTGTCGCTGCCCGCGAGGACGAAGGCCTGACCATAGAATCGGAATTTGGCGGCGTACGCGACACCCGGATTTACGATGTGAAATTCGACAAGGATACCAATCTGGCTGAAATCACCATGCGGTTTGAATGCGAACTGACCTCAGTGGTGCGCGACAAGGGCGGCGACATCGTCGAAGGCAGCCCGGACAAGAGCAAACGCCAGAAAGATATCTGGACCTTTGCCCGTACCATGGGGTCGAATGATCCTAACTGGCTGCTTGTTGCCACGGGCGCATGATTGGCACGCTTCGGTCGGCTTTTCTGGCGGGTGCCTTAATGGCAACCGCCGCGACCGGGGCCGAAGTTACCCACGAAATCATCTCTTTCTCCGATCTCGACGGCTGGGAAAAGGATGATCAGGCGGCCGCACTGGCCGTTTTCCAGAACACCTGTGATTTGATGGACGCGCCCGACTGGCGCAATCTGTGCGCCCTTGCCAAGGCGCAAAGCCCGGAAAACGCCCGCGCCTATTTCGAGCTGTTTTTCCGCCCCGTGGTGATCCGCGACGAACAGGCCCCGCTGTTCACCGGATATTTTGAACCGGAACTGGATGGTGCGCGCCGCCCCGGTGGCCCCTATCGTTACCCGATTTACAAAATGCCCCCCGAGGCCCGGTCAACCACCCAATGGCTTACTCGCGACGATATCCTGAATAGCGGTGTGATGCAGGGGCGTGGCTTGGAAATCGCCTGGGTCGATGACCCGGTTGAACTTTTCTTTCTGCAAATTCAAGGCTCTGGGCGTATCCGTTTGGCCGATGGTGGAATCATCCGGGTGGGGTACGCGGGATCAAACGGGCGCAATTACCGGTCCATCGGTGTCGAACTGGTGCGGCGCGGGATCTATAAGGCGCACCAGGTCAGTGCCGATGTGATCAAGAACTGGGTGCGGCGCAACCCGGATGCCGGGCGGCAGTTGCTGTTGCACAACCCCTCCTATGTATTTTTTGTTGAGCGTAAGAGGTTGCGCGCGCAGGAAGGTCCACGCGGGGCGATGAACCGGTCGATCACCGCCTTGCGAAGCGTTGCCGTTGATCCAAAATTCACCCCCCTTGGCGCGCCGGTCTGGTTGGAAAAGGATGGCGAAGGCAAAATGCGCCGGTTGATGATCGCGCAGGACACCGGGTCGGCCATCAAGGGGGCACAGCGCGCCGACATCTTTTTTGGCACCGGCGAGGTTGCCGGTCAGGCCGCTGGCCGACTGCGTGACCCCGGGCGCATGGTTGTGTTCATACCGATCCAGCGGGCTTATGCCCTGTTAGAGGGTGACGGCGAATGACCCGCCGCCGCTTGACTCCGGATGAAATCGACCTGTGGCACCGGGTCGTGGAATCGACAGAACGTCTGCACCCGATGCCCAAGACCGCCCAGCCGCGCCCGATGACCATGCCAAAGCCAAAGCCGGTCAAATCACCCCTGCCCCGGCTCGACGGGTTCACTTTGGGTCAAACCGCGCCCGGCAAACCCCGACGGCACGATCTGAAACCGGCGCTTGTGGATCACTTGCTGGCCGCGCCCATTCAGATGGATCGCAAGGCCTTTGGCCGCATGAAACGGGGCAAACTGAGGCCAGAAGGGCGTCTGGATCTGCACGGTATGACCATGAACCGGGCGCAACCGGCGTTGGTGCGGTTCATCCTGTCTGCGCAGGCTTCGGGAAAACGGCTGGTTCTGGTGATCACCGGTAAGGGCAAGCCATCTGACACGTCCGGCCCGATCCCGGTTCCGCACGGCGTTTTGCGCCATCAGGTTCCCCATTGGCTTTCGACGCCGCCATTGGCGCAAGCGGTTCTTCAGATCAGCCCGGCGCATAATAGCCACGGCGGCGGTGGTGCCTTGTATGTCTACCTGCGGCGCGGTCGCTAAAGCGCGGCGCGCGCGCGGGAAATGCCGATATACATCATGACAGACGTGAACACGAAATACCCGGCCACCCAGACATACTGCCGTTCAAGCCCCACGCCGAGATCGATCAAAACCCCGGTAATGCCCGGCCCGATGGCTGATCCCAGAACCATTACCGCCGCGACCATGGCCTTGATCGCGCCGATATGTGCGGTGCCATAAAACTCGGCCCAGAATGCGTTGGGCAAGGTGTTGTTCCCGCCCGAGGTCAGCGCCAGAAAGACAAACCCGACAAAGGCCCCCATGGGTGTCACCGCCCAGGCAAAAACCAGAAACGCGCCCACCATGGGCAGTTGGTAATAGGGCATCAGCCGATGGGTGCCGAACCGGTCCAACGCCCAACCCGATCCGATCATCGACACAATCGCCAGAACCGTAAACGCCGGAAACAACGCGACAAGTTCCACATGTGCCCAGCCTTTGATCTCGGCGTAATAGACCTGATTGAAAAAGAACGCGGTGTAAAATGCCGACGGACCCAGCAACGCAGGTACCATGAACCAGAACAACGGATGGCGCAGGGTTTGCCCCCGTGTCCAGTGGCGCCCATCCATGCCGGTGCTATCAAGGTTTTCGGCCATGCTTTGCGGGGTGCGTTCATGACGCAACAACTGCACCAGCACCGGTACACCCAACAGACAGAGAACCGCCGCCCCGACCCACAGCAACCGCCAGTCGATGATCGCAAACAGGGCGACAAAGGTGATCGGCAGGGTCGCCTCTCCAAATGTCATCCCCAGCGAGGCAATCGACAAGGCCCGCCCCCGCGTCGCAACAAACCACCGGGCCATCGCCACGWCGGCAATGTGGCTGGACATGCCCTGGCCAAAAAGCCGCAACATGAACACCACAACCGGCAGCAACCAAACCGATGAATTCAGCGCCATCGCCATGGTGGCAACCGCCAGTCCGGCCAGAACAACCGGCCCGACCACCCTTACGCGAAACACATCTGTCAGCAAATATCCCATCCACAAGGGGTTAACTGAGTTGAAAAAATCCTCCGTTCTAATAGCAATGGGATAGACCGGTCGATAGTTAACATCCAGTTCATATTTCTCCTGCATTTCGCGTATGCGTTTAGTCGCGAGATAGGACCAGGGGCTTCTGAAAGACCAAAATACGTCTATTTCCATGTCATATACCTTTCTTATTGCAAATTTGTGTATTGAAGGATTTAAGAGAGTATCAAAAAGTACTCGAATTTAATCCAACAAAATTTTAGGTTCATCAAACTCGGAGAAGCAAAATCTATATCCAATCAAAGAATG
>NVQY01000160.1 GCA_002400675.1 Paracoccaceae bacterium
GCATGTACCACTTCGAAATCAAGACCCAGCGGCTTGACGCGCTCTTCGTCGAACCCGCCCCATGTCACAGGACCGCCCACATACCGGCCCTTAGGCGCGGTTTCAGCCGTTGCAAACGCCGCCGAACACGCCTTGAGCGCCTGCCAATCGGGCAAACCGGGACATTGCTCTTTCATATACAGCGGATACCACCATTCTTCGATCGCTTGCAGGCCAGTTTCCCCGGCGTTCACCACTTTGCCGGTGGCGGTCGCCTCATCAAGCGCCTCTTGGCCGGTTGTGGCCCAGATTTCCATCGCCAGCGTCAGATCGCCGGTCTTCAGTCCGGCAAATTGCGCGATGTAATCGGCCTGTACGTATTGCACATTATACCCGGCCTCTTCCAGGATCGCGCCCATGATCTGGGTGTTGATCAACTGGCCGGACCAGTCATGCAGGGTCATCTTGATCGGGTCGGTGCTTTCGACCTCAGCCATCGCGGTTGTGGCGGCAAAGACACCAGCGGCAACGCCCATCAGAGCGCTTTTCATTACATGCCTCATTGGGCACCTCCCAGGATTTCTGACGGGATTCGCCCCGCCTGATTAAAACTTGTGCTGAAATCCTACACAGGTCAACGTTTTCGTGTGGCTTTTGTGGTTTTAATTGGGTATTCCATGGGTATTATGTGTTTTTACCCCAAGTGATCGCAACAGATGACCCCCAGTCCGCTTAGATCAACCCAACGCGAACAGGAAATCCTGACAGAATTGCGTCTTGCGGGCGGCTCTGCGCGGGTGGGGTATCTGGCCCAGAGGTTGGGCGTGTCGGACGAAACTGTGCGGCGTAATATCAAGGCGTTGCAGGCCCGCAGCCAGGTGCGAAAAGTCCACGGCGGCGTGTTGCTGTCCGAAGATCTGACCCTCACCGAACAGCCGCTTCAGGCACGGATGCGGCGCAATGCGGACCCCAAGAAACAAGTGGCGCGCACGTTGGCCCGGATCATCAACAACGGCGATTCCCTGTTTCTGGACATCGGCTCGACCACGGCTTATGCGGCGCAGGCGCTGGCCGGGCATCGTGACTTGTATGTGGTGACAAACTCGCTGGCCGTGGCCAACACGCTGGCCAATGTGAACAACAACCGGGTGTTTTTTGCCGGGGGTGAATTGCGCCGCCACGATGGCGGGTCGTTTGGCGATGACGCGATCCGGTTCGTGCGCCGGTTCAACGTTAAATACGCGGTGTTTTCCGCCGGGGCGATCAACGCCGAGACTGGCTTTATGCTGCATGACATGGCCGAGGCCGACCTGTCGCGCGCGATCAGTGCGCAAACCCGTATCATTCTGGCGGATTCAGAAAAATTCGGTCGTCGCGCGCCGATTGCGGTTTCCGATCAGGATGGAATCGACATATTGATAACTGACAAGGCACCGCCAGAACCGGTGCGCAACATGCTGGAACGTCACGATATTTCGCTGACTCTGGCGCACGAGGACCACTGAATGCAGGCCTTTCTTGACACCATCCTGACCATCACCGGCGACGCGTCGGGCATCCCGCGCAAACACTTTCGCGCCGGCGTCGACGTCATCCACAAATCCGACGCCACCCCGGTAACCGTGGCCGATCAGGCAACCGAAGACTTCATCCGCGCCGCTCTGATCCGCGCCTTTCCCGACCATGGAATCCTGGGCGAAGAATTCCCCGAACGCGCCACCAACGGCCCCTATCAATGGATCATCGACCCGATCGACGGCACCCGTGCGTTCATTTCCGGCATGCCCTTATACGGCCTGTTGGCCGGACTTCTGAAGGACGGACAACCAGAGATTGGCGTCGTGCGGATGCCGGAACTCGGCGAAGTTTACGCCGGCAATGGCACCACGACCACGCTGAACGGTGATCAGGTTCTCAAGGTGTCCTCGACCACCGATCTGGGTCAGGCGATGCTGTATATCAACGAGGCAGACAAGATGATGCGCGCCGAACCCGCCGTGTTTGCCCGCCTGAACAATGCCGCGCGCGACCGGCGGTTTTCCTACGATTGCTACCCCCATGCGCTGGTGGCGGCGGGTCATGTGGATGCCTGCGTTGATTATGATCTGAAACCTTACGACATCCTGCCGCTGGTGCCGATTGTGACCGGCGCGGGCGGGGTGATCAGCGACTGGCAGGGGCAACCTCTGGGCCTGAATTCGGACGGGCGGGTAGTCACGGCGGCGACACCGGCGCTGCATGCGCAATTATTGGAACTTCTCAATCAGGACTGACACATGGCGCAACATTCGGCGAAACACCTGATCATCGGCGGCGGCATCATCGGCTGTTCCATCGCCTATCATCTGGCGAAACGCGGGGAAAAGGGCGTTGTCCTGCTGGAAAAGGCCAACCTGACCGAAGGGGCCACATGGCACGCGGCCGGGTTGGTTGGTCAATTAAGATCGTCTCGTAACACCACGAGAATGTTGCAGAAATCTGTTTCCATGTATGATAGTTTGGCGGCTGAGACCGGGCTGGAATGCGACTGGAAGAAAACCGGATCGCTGCGTCTTGCCGCCTCTGACGACCGCATGTTAGAGGCCCGCCGCCTGACCACAATGGCGCGCAGTTTCGGGCTTGAGATGCACATGATCACCGCCGATGAGGCCCGCGATCTGTTCCCCTATATCGCCACCGATGGGCTAAAGGGTGCCGCGTTCATCCCCTCGGACGGGCATGTGGACCCCGGCGGGCTTTGCCAGTCGATTGCTGCGGGCGCGCGTCTGCATGGGGCCACCCTGAAACAACAGGTAAAGGTGCTGGATTTCACCGTTCAGGGCGGGCGGATCACCGGGGTCGAGACCTCTGAAGGCACGTGGGAGGCCGAAACCATCACCCTCGCCACCGGCATGTGGAGCCGCGAGATCGGCGCAAAACTGGGCCTGACCATCCCGGCCTGTGCGGTGGAACATCAGTATATCGTCACCGAACCAATCCCCGGCTTCCCCGACAATCTGCCGACCCTGCGCGACCCTGACCGGCTGGTCTATTACAAGCCCGACGCAGGCGGTCGGCTGGTGATCGGCGGCTACGAGGACGACACTCAACCCTTTGGCAACAATGGCATTCCCGGCGAATTTGTGCGACAACTTCTGCCCGACAACCTCGAACGGTTCGCCCCCCTTGCGGACCTCGCTGCGATCACCACACCGATCATCAACGAGGTCGGCATCCGGCAGGTGATCAATGGCCCGATCCCCTATTCCGCCGACGGTGATTTCGTCATGGGGCCGGTGCCCGGGTTCGATAACCTGATGCTGGCGACTGGGTTCCTTTATGGCATCGCCGCCGGTGGTGGGGCTGGTGAAATGATCGCCGAATGGCTGACCGAGGGGCGCCCCTCGCTGGACCTGTGGCCGCTTGATAACCGCCGTTTCGGCGCGCACCACGGCACCCGCGCCTTCATGTACCCCCGCGCGGTCGAACATTACGCGCACCACTACAAAATGCGCTATCCGGGGGCCGAAGCACAAGCGGCGCGCGGCCTGCGCCTTAGCCCGCTTTACGAGCGGTTAAAGGCCAAAGGCGCGGTTTACGGGTCCAAGAACGGCTGGGAACGCCCGCTGTGGTTTGCGCCCGACGGGGTGGATGCGGTGGATCAGCTTGATTTCCTGAACCCCGGTTGGTGGCCGTATGGCGACGCGGAACAAAAGGCGGTTCGAGGTGGCGTAACCCTTTGCGATCAATCAAGCTTTGCCAAGTTCGAACTGGCCGGACCCGGCGCATTGGCAGCGATCCAACGCCTTGCGGTGTCCAACATGGACAAGCCCATCGGCACGGTGATCTATACCCAGCTATGCAACGAACGCGGCGGGATCGAGGCGGATGTGACCATCTCGCGGCTGGCGGAAAACCTGTTCTATATCGTCACCGGCGCGGGATTTGGCGTGCATGATAGCGACTGGATCGCACAACATCTACCAGCTGATGCGATCCTGACCGAGGTCACCTCGGCGCGCGCCGTGATCAACATCGCCGGCCCGCGCGCGCGCGATGTTCTGGCGGCGTCCAGCGAGAATGACGTCTCGAACGTGGCCTTTCCGTTTGCCCGCACGGCTGAGATTTTCATCGGCGCAGCACCCGTGCGCGCGATCCGCATCGGCTATGTGGGCGAGCTGGGTTGGGAGCTGCACATACCAACAGAGTTCGCCGTGCATGTCTATGATATCCTTTGCGAAAAAGGGGCCGCGCATGGTATCCGCGACATTGGATATCGCGCCATTGACGGGCTGCGGCTGGAAAAAGGGTACTTGTATTGGAGCGCCGATATCACCCCGGATTACTCCCCGATCGAGGCCGGACTTGGGCCGCGTGTGCACCTGAAATCCAAGGGTGATTTCCTTGGGCGCGCGGTGCTGGAGGCGCAGAAAACCGGCGGAGTGGATCGGCGGCTGTGCTGCTTTACCTCTGCCAAACGTCTGCCGCTCTATGGTGGTGAGGCAATTTTGCAAAGCGGCGGGGTGGTCTCGCTGGCCACAAGTGCCGGATATGGGGCGCATACGGGGCAGTCCATCCTGTATGGCTATCTGGAGCGACCCCAATGGGACACGGTTGATTTTGAGTTGGAGGCCTTTGGCGAACGTCACCCCATTACCCGTGTAAATGCGCCGGTATATGATCCAGAAAACGCCCGATTGAAGGATTAAGATGTAGGCATAAATGACTGATAACAAACACATAATCTACGAGGCCTTGCAGAACCTTCCACGGTTCGCCGGCGCGTCGCCCGACAGCTATAAACGCACCCGACTGGGCGGCCTGACCAATCTGGTCTACCGGGTGGAAACCGATGACGAGACCCTGATCGTGCGCATTCCCGGTGCCGGAACCGACGCCTATATTGACCGCAAAATCGAGTTGCATAACGCGCGCGCCGCTGATCATGCAGGCATTTCTGCAAAGGTTCTGTGGGCAGATGGCGATACCGGCGTGATGATCAGCCAAAGCCTTGATCCCATCACCACCATGACCCCCGCCTTGTTTCAATCCCGTGCCGGTGCCGCCGCCCGCGCGGGCAAAGCATTGGCCGGGCTGCATAATTCTGGCGAGACCTTTCAGTTTCGGTTCGAGCTGTTTACGATGATTACCGAATATCTGGCGATCCTTGCAACCCGCGACACCGCCCTGCCCGACGGCTATCACGACATTGTCCGCGCGGCTGAGCCGGTCAAACAGGTGCTGGTCGACAATCCAACGCCGCTGGCCCCGTGTCATTGCGATCCCTTGTGCGAAAATTTCCTTGATGACGGGACCCGGATGTGGATCGTCGATTGGGAGTATTCCGGCATGAATGACCCACTTTGGGATCTGGGCGATCTATCGGTCGAGGCCGGGTTTGACGATGCGCAGGACATGGACATGCTGCGCGCCTATTACGGGCGTGCGCCATCCGCGGCAGAGGTCGGGCGCATGGTGATTTACAAGGCGATGTGCGATCTGTTGTGGACGCTTTGGGGCTTGATCCAACATGCGGACGGCAACGAGGCCGAGGATTTCTGGGCCTATAGCGTAGGTCGGTTTGAGCGTTGCAAGACCCTGATGCAAAGTGCAGAGTTTGCCAGTCATCTAACGGCTATCGGGGCCTCTTCTGACTAGCGGACCCAGCGTTTATTGCAGGAAAACAATGTGATACAAGACGAACCTGATCTGATCAATGCCATCCGTGCGCGATTCGCCCATGTGGATAATTGCCCGTTTCAGGGCCCGCGCATCTTCTTTGAAAACGCCGGTGGGGCGCTGACGTTGAAATCGGTGGCGCAGACGTCGGCTACCTATGCGGCGATCCCCGACAATCAGGGGCGCGACAACCCGGCGTCGCACGCATTGATGGCGACAATCGCGCGGGCGCGCGCAGACATGGCCGAGATGATGAATGCCCCCGACGGTCAGTTCTTTGCTGGCGAAAGCGGTACTGAGTTGCTGTTTCGCATGATCCGCACCGCCTGTCTGAACGCGCCCAAGGGGTCGCGGGTTTTGGGCAGTTCGCTGGAACATCCCGCCTCGCGCAGTGCGGCCAAACGCTGGGCCAGGATTGCCGGTCTGGACTATGTGAATGTGGCGCATAACGACCGGACAGGCACGGTGACGGTCGACGATTATGTGCCGCTCATTACCGCTGATACCAGCGTGGCGACGATATTGCACACCTCACCGGTGACCGGGATGGGGGTTGATGTGGCGGCGATCTCGGGCGCGATTCGCGCGGTGGCTCCGGCCTGTCTGATCATCGTTGACGGCATTCAACATGCGGCGCACGGGCAGATTAACATCGCCTCGTATGGTGTTGATGGCTATGCGATTTCTCCTTACAAGATGTTCTCGCGGCATGGCTTTGGCATAGCATGGATTTCCGACCGGCTGGGCGCGCTTTCGCATGACAAGCTGGACGGGGCACCGGCCACATCGTGGGAATTTGGCACCCGTGATACCGGGGCATATGCCACCATGTCGGATGTGGTCGAATATCTCGACTGGCTGGGCGCGCAGGTCTCACAAACCAAGGACCGGGGCGAGCGGTTACGCGCCGCAGGGCGGGCGATTCATGGGTATGAAAAGCATCTGACCAACGCGATGATCCACGGCACCGGCAACCTGGCCGGGTTGGCAGATATGGACAATGTCACCATTCTGGGCGGGGCCGACAATCCGGCCCGCGAAGGCTTGGTGTCGATTGTTCTGGGCAACGTGCCCTCGTCCGACGTGGTGGCGCGACTGAACGATCAGGGCATCCGCACGCATCTGCGCAAATCAGATCATTACTCGGGGAATATACTTGAACCTCTTGGCCTAACCGATTGTATTCGCGTATCTTTGTGCCATTACAACACCGAACATGAAGTGGCGCAGTTTTTGGCCGCGATCAAGGAAATCGGCGCGACCTAGCGACGGGTAGCGATCCAGCTCAGAACAGGAAATCGCCCTTGCCGAGATCAGCAAGATCCACGCCCACAAGCCGGATCACAACGCCAGCCCCGTCATCAATCACCACGTCAAGACCGTCTGCGTCCATGAAATTGTTCTTGAGGGATTGATAGCTGTTGATGGTGGAAAGCTGACGCAGGTCGATGTCTTCCTTGTTGTTGGTGGCGTCAAAATCCATGACCTTGTCGATCCCGGACCCGTCGCGAAAGACAAACCGGTCCGCCCCCTTGCCGCCGAACAGAACATCCTTGCCGGTGCCACCATTCAGAACGTCATTCTGGCTGCCGCCTTTCAACACGTCCCGCCCGCCGTCGCCAAACAGCTTGTCGCGGCCTTCACTGCCGAACACGCGGTCATTGCCGCTGCCGCCTTTGACGATGTCATTGCCCCTGCCCCCGTCCAGCTTGTCTTTGCCGGAATTGCCAAACAACCGGTCCCTGCCATCGCCACTATAGAGCTCATCATCGCCGCCCATGCCGCGGATGATGTCGTTGCCCTTCATATTGAAATCGGCACCGTCAACCACCAGCATCCCCTTGACGGCAATATCGGCATTGTTGCTAAGGGTGAAATCCCAGGATTGGTCCATCATGAAGAGTTCGATGCCCAGCGGTGCAGAGCCGGTAATATCCGAGACGATGATCGGCGCAAAAACCGCCATGTCGACATTAACCGTTTCAAAGGTCACCGACCCGGCCGTGGCCGAGGTAAAGACCACGCTGTCCAGCGTCCCCGAGGTCAAAAAAGTGTCTAGGCCAAAGGTGCTATAGCCAAAACCAGTTCCGTTCAGGATAAAGGAACTTGCCGCGCCGCCAAAAGCCCCCGACCCGGTGATTTGTGTGGTCGTTGCTGTGGTAAAGCCGGCTTCGGTGGTCAGATAGTCGATGACGCCCAACAGGCTGGATGCTGAAAAACCACTGTTGGCGGGAAGAGATACTTTTATCCGCATGATTAAAAACCCCCTGAATGAAAATGTTCGCTCTATCATTCACCCCGGTCGTCGAAAATCAATGATTCTTGTTTTTGCACAGACCGGACAAAAGAGGGGGAGGTCACGTGACCTCCCCCTTAGGTTCGCCGTTCAGGCTCTTTTCAGTTTACCGCCCGGTGTTTTTTGCCTGCGGCCTGAACGTCGTCAGGGGCAAGCGCACCGGCCCCGTGGTCGACACGAAATCCGGGGATTTCGCGAGGTACGCGGTGGCGCGTACCGTGTCGTCAAGGCGACCGGGGGATTTCCCCGCTCTGCCCTTTTGGTCGTCGGGGCCGGAACCCGAAGGCATTCCAGACCCCTAAGCGTGGTTTCCCCCGCTATGTCCTTAGCTGCACCCGGTGGTGCCGCCGCATGTGTTGCACTTCATGCAGGTGCCGTTGCGCACCAGCGTGTAGTTGCCACATTCGTTACAGGCCTCGCCTTCATAACCCTGCATCTTGGCTTGTGTCCGGTGATCCATGGTCATTGCGCCAATCGGCGCGGCTGTGGCAACAGACGTGACCGTCCCCATCGCGCCAGAGGTTTCGGGCACCAGAGATTGCAAGGTCGCCACCGGATCAGCGGCGGTTTTCAACGCCGTGGCCCCAAAGGACTGCCCGCCATTCAGCACAATCAGTTCCTGCGGCAGACGTTTGCGCAAATACCCGGTCGAGCTGATCTGTTTCAGCACCTCCAGCGACCGCGACGCGGCGGATTCGGACATTTCGCTGATGTTGGCCACGCCTTCTTGTTCGCCCCGACCAATCGAGTCAAAGGTCGCGCCTTGGGGTTGAACATGCGCCAGATCGGTGCGGTCAAGGTAGGACACCGCCAGTTCGCGGAACACATAGTCAAGGATCGACGTGGCGTTCTTGATGCTGTCGTTGCCCTGCACCATGCCGGCGGGTTCGAACTTGGTAAACGTAAAGGCGTCGACGAATTCCTCTAGCGGTACGCCGTATTGCAGGCCGACCGAGATGGCGATGGCAAAGTTGTTCATCATCGCCCGGAAACCCGCGCCTTCCTTGTGCATGTCGATGAAGATTTCGCCAAGGTTGCCGTCCTCGTATTCGCCGGTGCGCAAATAGACCTTGTGCCCGCCGACCACGGCCTTTTGGGTATAGCCCTTGCGCCGCTGCGGCATCTTTTCCCGGTGGCTTTTGATGATTTCCTTGACGATGATCTTTTCGACCACCTTTTCCGCCAGAACCACGGCCTTTTCCTGTTGCGAGCCACTTTCCAGGATTTCGGCGGCCTCGTCATCATCCTCTACCAAAGCAGACGCGAGAGGTTGTGACAGTTTCGACCCGTCACGGTACAGCGCGTTGGCCTTGACCCCCAGCGACCAGCTAAGTTCGTATGCCTTCTGGCAATCCTCGATGGTGGCGTTGTTGGGCATGTTGATGGTCTTGGAAATCGCGCCTGAGATGAACGATTGCGAAGCGGCCATCATGGTGATGTGGCTTTTCACGCTCAGGAACCGCTTGCCGCGTTTGCCACAGGGGTTGGCGCAGTCAAAGATCGAATAGTGTTCTTCGCGCAGGTGCGGCGCGCCTTCCAGAGTCATGGTGCCGCAGATGTGGTCGTTGGCCGCGTCGATATCGGCGCGCGAATAACCGATGTGTTTGAGCAGATCAAAGGTCGGATCGTTCAGCTTGTCCACCGGGATGTTCAGTACGTTTGTGCAGAACTCAACCCCCAGCGTCCATTGGTTGAACACAAACCGGCAGTCAAATGCGCTTTCCAAAGCCGCGTCCACCTTGGTCAATTCGTTGGGGCCAAACCCCTTGCCGGCCAGCGTGGTATGGTTGATCGACGGCGCGTTGCCGATGCTGCCATGGCCCACCGCGTAGGAAATGATTTCCTCAATATGGGCGCTGGAATAGCCCAGCCCTTCCAAGGCACCGGGCACCGAACGGTTGATGATCTTGAAATAGCCACCCCCGGCCAGTTTCTTGAACTTGACCAGCGCGAAATCCGGCTCGATCCCGGTAGTGTCGCAATCCATCACCAGACCGATGGTGCCGGTGGGGGCAACAACGGTGGATTGGGCGTTGCGATAGCCGTGCTTTTCACCAAGGGCAAGGGCCTCGTCCCAGGCCGTCATGGCCAGTTCAACCAGCCGCCCATCGGGGCAGTTGGCGTGGTCAAGCGGCACAGGCTTAACGCTAAGCGCCTCGTAGCCTTCGGTGGCACCGTAAGCCGCGTTGCGGTGATTGCGTATCACCCGCAGCATGTGATCGGCGTTGCGTTTATAGCCGGCAAACGGCCCCTGCTCGGCGGCCATTTCGGCGCTGGTGGCATAAGATACACCGGTCATGATGGCGCTGAGCGCTCCGCACAGGGCGCGGCCCTGATCTGAGTCATAGCTGAACCCCATGTTCATCAGCAGCCCGCCAATATTGGCGAATCCCAGCCCCAAGGTGCGGAAATCATATGATAATTGTGCGATTTCCTTGGACGGGAATTGCGCCATCATCACGCTGATTTCCAGCGTCAAGGTCCACAGACGCGCGGCATGCATATAGTTCTCGGCCAGGAATTTGCCGTCCTTATAGAAGGTCAGCAGGTTCATCGACGCGAGATTGCAGGCGGTGTCGTCAAGGAACATGTATTCCGAACACGGGTTCGATCCGCGGATCTCGCCGTCTGCCTTGCAGGTGTGCCAGTCGTTGACCGTGTCGTGATACTGAATGCCCGGATCGGCGCAGGACCATGCGGCGTGGCCGACCTGTTCCCACAGATCGCGGGCCTTGATGGTTTTCGCGACCTTGCCGTCGGTGCGGTTGATAAGCTGCCAGTCAGCGTCCTTTTCAACGGCCGTCAAAAACGCATTGGTGACCCGGATCGAGTTGTTGGAATTCTGCCCCGAAACCGAATTATACGCCTCTGAATCCCAGTCGGTATCATAGGTGGGGAATTCGATGCTGGTGTGGCCCTGGCGCGCATAATCCAGCACGCGTTTGATGTAAGTCTCAGGGATCGCCACCTTTTTGGCGGCGCGAATGGCCGATTTCAGCGCGGTGTTGACGGCAGGGTCATAGACATCCGCCACCGCTCCGTCCCAGGATTTCAGCGCGGCAAAGATGCCGTTCAACATCTGTTCGTGCATCTTGGAACCAGCGACGATCGACGCCACTTTCTGTTCCTCAAGAACCTTCCAGTTGATGAAATCCTCGATATCCGGGTGGTCGGCGTCAACGATCACCATCTTGGCGGCGCGCCGTGTGGTGCCGCCCGACTTGATTGCCCCCGCCGCGCGGTCACCGATTTTCAAAAAGCCCATCAGGCCGGACGACTTGCCGCCCCCCGACAGGGATTCGCCCGCGCCACGCAGGTGGCTGAAATTGGTGCCGGTGCCCGAGCCATATTTGAACAGACGCGCCTCGCGGACCCACAGATCCATGATGCCGCCCTCATTAACCAGATCGTCCTGCACGCCCTGAATAAAACAGGCGTGTGGCTGAGGATGCTCGTAGGACGACTTGGATTTGGTCAGTTTGCCGGTCTTGTGATCCACATAATGATGCCCCTGCGCCGGGCCGTCGATGCCGTAGGCCCAATGCAGCCCGGTGTTGAACCACTGCGGGCTGTTGGGCGCGGCCATCTGTGCGGCCAGCATGAAACGCATCTCGTCGAAATAGGCGCGCGCGTCGTCCTCGGTGCTGAAATAGCCGCCCTTCCACCCCCAATAGGTCCAGGCCCCCGCCAGCCGGTCGAACACCTGCTTGGACGAGGTTTCGCCGCCGGTTTCAACGTCCGCACCATCAGGAACCGAGCGCCACAGGAATTCCGGCACGTCCTTTTCACGCACCTTTTTCAGGCGCACGGGCACGCCGGCCTTGCGGAAATATTTCTGGGCAATCACATCGCTTGCGACCTGGCTCCACTTGCCGGGAATCTCGATATCGGCCTGATGGAACACGATGGTACCGTCGGGATTGCGAATCTCGGACGTGACAAGGGTGAAATCCAGCTCTGAGTAAGCGTCCTGCCCTGATGTGGTGAATTTTCTGTCAATCTTCATGTGCTGCCTCTGATCTTCAAAACTGTTCCTATGGCCACACGCAAATGGGCCCCCTTGTTCGCCAGAGGTCAGCCAAAAACAGCTGCACCAAACCGAAACGAAAACGACATCCAAACCACCCCCAAAGAGGCCATAAAACAGGCGTGCGCGCCCAGAATTTGAAAATTGTTGTCCGTCCCGATCCGATCGGCACCTCTGGCTATTGCTACCAGATTTAGTGGTACCGCGACCGGCCTACACAATTTGGCGTATATTACCCTATTGCGTCAACGGCATTTTCACACAAATTTCAAAACTTTTTGGTTGACCTGACGCGGTGCGTCCGGGCGATCTGAGGCCGGGTGATTCATCGCGCCGTTAACCTTTCGGCCCCCCCCGCGCAGGCCCATTTGGAATTTGCGCGCCAGACAAGGGGTTTGGCGTCGGGACCTCATCAGGAATTAACTAATTTGTGCGATCACAATGTCGAAAAAGCGGATCGTGCCGGGCGGGAAACTGGCCTAAGACTTGGGTGACGACATTGTTGCTTTTTGGACAAGGATCCGCCGATGCGCCCGTTGATGCCGCTGATATTCGCCGTTCTGGGTGCCTGTGCAACACAAGATGTAGGGGTTTCAACCGGCACCGCCCGATTCCCGGAATTCCCGACCGGAATATTTAGCGCACTGAAAAAGTCCTGTTCGACCCCGGCGCAACAATACATTCGCCTGTCGCCCACCGTGGCGGAATGCCGTGAATACCTTGAACCAGAGGCCACCGCCGCCATCATCCTAACCTATGAGGGCACCACGGACGAGTTGCCACAGCTTATTTTGCGGATGGAAACCCGCGCGGACGGGACCGATACCCTGTTGACCACCACCGCCTATCTGAACGTGCCGCAAAAGACCCAAGGGGCGATTCATGTGACCTTTCCCAGCGACCACTTCGACCGGATGCTAAAGGACTTGTACCGCGAATCGGGCGGTGTCCCGGAATAGGACCGCAGGCCGATACAGG
>NVQY01000161.1 GCA_002400675.1 Paracoccaceae bacterium
GCTCGCCGCGCGCGGTGACCTCGAACCCGCCCAGCGACAGCGGGGCCAGAATGGCCGAGGCCGCCACCCACATCAGCAACCCCCCCAGCCACGCCACCAACGCCCGCCACAGATGCAGCGACGGGGCCAGCCGTCCGGGGTCGTCAAACAGGTTGGCCCCGGTGGTGGTGATCGAACTGACCATATCGAAATACGCGTTCAGGTAACTGGTGTTGCCCAGCCCTTCGTACAGCGGCAGGGCCAGATAGATAGGCAGAAACGCAAATGTCGCCAGCAGCGCCAGCAACTGCCCCAGCGTGCCATGGCGCGACGCCTTTGACGCACGCGCCAGCGTCACCATGGTGATGATGATCAGGCCAATGGTGGCGTTAAAGAAAAACGTCTCGGCGACCATGGTATTGCCGCGTACCAGCGCCATGATCCCCGGCACATACATCGCCAGCGCACCAATGCCCCAGACCAGCAGGAACAAGGGCAGGCGTGACAGGATACCGGGGGTGGGCGGGGTGCGCATGATCAGAAAAAGTCGATCGAGACCTGCAACAGCCGTTCGACCTCGGGGACATCATCGGCCATGGCAAAGATCGACACGATGTCCTTGGCCTCTATCCGCAGGCTGCCGGACGGGCGTAACATTTCGCCACCCTTCATCACACCGCCCACAAGAACCCCTTCGGGAAAGCCGATGTCGCGCAGGCGTTGCCCGGCCATTGGCGATGTGGACATGATTTCGGCCTCGATCATCTCGGCCTCGGCGTCGCCTATGGAATAGACCTGACGCACGCGCCCGTGGCGGATGTGGCGCAGGATTGAACTGACGGTGGTGGCGCGCGGGTTGATATAGGCGTCAATGCCCAGCGGCCCCATCAGCGGCACCAGCGTCGGATCGTTGATCAGGGCAATCGCCAGAGGACAGCCTTCGGCCTTGGCGCGTACCGCCACCAGCATGTTGGTCTTGTCGTCGTCGGTGATCGCCAGCATCGCATCGGCGCGCGCGATCCCCGCCTCTTGCAGCAACGCCGCGTCCAACCCGTCACCGTTCAGCACGATGGTACGCTCCAACGCCTCTGCGGCGCGTTCAGCCACCGCGCGGTTGCGTTCGATCACCTTGGCGCGCACCCGGCTTTTGCTGGATTCCAGCGCCTTGGCCACTGCCAGCCCCACGTTGCCTCCGCCGACAATCACCACACGGTCCTGTTTTTTCTGGGTCTTGCCAAAGGTTTCCAGCGTGCGCGAAATGTCATCCACGTGGCAGAACACATAAATCTCGTCGCCGACAAACAACTGATCGCCCGATTGCGGCGCAAACAACGACCCTTCGCGCCGCACCCCAACCACGATTGCACGCAGGGTGGAAAACAGGTCGGTCAACTGGCGCAAAGGTGTGTTGACGATGGGACAGTCTTCGGCCAGCAAAATGCCCAAAAGCTGGGCCTTGCCGCCCATGAAGGTTTCGGTATCAAAGGCTGCGGGGGCCATCAGGCGTTGCATCGCAGCGGCGGCGACTTCGCGTTCGGGGCTGATCACCACGTCAATCGGCATGTGATCGCGCTTGTAAAGGTCGGAATAGATCGCATCCAGATAGGATTGCGACCGCAGCCGGGCGATCTTGCGCTGAATACCAAACACCGAATGGGCCACCTGACAGGTGACCATGTTGACCTCGTCCGAATGGGTGGCGGCGATGATCATGTCGGCGTCGGCGGCACCTGCGTTGTCCAGAACGTCCGGGTGGCTGGCAAAGCCGGTGATGCCCTGCACGTCCAGCGTATCCGCCGCGCGCCGTACCAGATCGGGATTGGAATCCACAATCGTCACATCGTTCAATTCGCCCGAGAGGTGACGGGCAATTTGCCAGCCGACCTGCCCTGCTCCGCAAATGATGACCTTCATGTCCGTCTGACCCTTGGTCGCTGCTATCGCCAGTCATTTGCATGCCAGATGCCCCGGACCCGGTCAATTCAATTGTCTTGAACCGTGGCTTGGGGCACACTGTTGGCATGAAGCTGTTTTTGCCCCTGTCGGGACTTTTTCTGGCCCTTGCCGCCTGAACGCCCCTGTCGATCTACGACCGCCCCGGCGTTTTGGTGGCGCGGATGCAGACCGATCAGACCAATTGTCAGGTCAGCGCCCTTGCCAAGGCCCCGGTCGCGAGCCAACTGTGCCAACGCCCGCCGATCTACTTTCCCGGACGTCAGATCTGCAATGGAACGCGTTGCTATACCGAACCGGGCTATTGGGTTCCGGGCGGCTATTACGAAGTTGACGTGAACGAGACCCTGCGCGGCAACGTCGAAGTGCAATGCATGGGTGCCAAGGGCTATCAGCCGGTCAGCCTGCCGCTGTGTTCACCGGGGATCAAATCACTGGTCCCCCGGCGCAAACCCAAACCTTGCCGACCTTGGGGCCAAATGCCTGTTCGATCCGCTATGACGACAGCTGGCAAATCGTCAACCCGGTCAGCGCCAAACAGGGCGGCTGACCGCGCGTCCCTTACCCGCCTATTCTGCCGCCTCGACCGCCTCATCCACATGTGCCACGCGGGCACCGGATTTGTTCGACGTCACCACCCCCAGCGATTTCAGCTTGCGATGCAGCGCGCTGCGCTCCATCCCGACAAACGACGCGGTGCGGCTGATGTTGCCACCAAAGCGGTTGATCTGGGTCAGCAGGTATTCCCGCTCAAACGCCTCGCGGGCTTCGCGCAGAGGCAAGGTCGCCAGCGCCCCGGACAGCACCACCCGCCCCTCTTCGGCCTGTTTTTCCTCGTCATTGGGCAATTCGCGCGCCTCGATCGGACCGTTGCCGTCGCCAAGGATCAGCACCCGTTCCACCAGATTTTTCAACTGACGCACGTTGCCGGGCCAGATCATGGTCTGCATCAGGGCAATCGCTTCGTCACTGAGATCCCGCAGGGGCAAGCCTTGGGTCTCGTTGCAATGGGCGATGAAATGCCCGGCCAACACCGGAATATCCTCGCGGCGTTCTTCCAGCGATGGCACGGCAATCGGCACCACGTTCAGCCGGTGAAACAGTTCTTCGCGGAAGGTGCCCGCATTAATCTCGTGCGACAAGTCTTTGTTAGTGCTGGATATAACCCTAAGGTCGACGCGTACCTTGTCGGACCCGCCAACCCGCTGGAATTGTTCATCCACCAGCACCCGCAGGATTTTCGACTGCGTGCCAACCGGCATGTCAGCCACTTCGTCAAAGTAGATCACCCCGCCGTGCGCCTGTTCCAACAGACCGGAATCGATACCTTTTTCCGAGGATTCGCGACCAAACAGCACCTCTTCCATGCGGTCCGGTTCGACCCCCGCGCAATTGACGGTGATGAACGGCGCATTGGCGCGGTTGGAATGGGCGTGGATATAGCGCGCGGCGATTTCCTTGCCCGAGCCGGCAGGCCCGGTCAGCATCACCCGGCCGTTCGATTTGGTCACCTTGTCCAGCTGACTCACCAATGCGCGGAAACCTGCGGATTCGCCGATCATCTCGGCATTGGTCACCTCGTGCCGCTTGAGTGAATTGTTTTCGCTGCGCAGGCGCGACGCCTCCATCGCGCGGCGGATCACCACCATCAGCTGATCAATGTTGAACGGCTTTTCGATGAAATCATAAGCCCCCTGCTTGATCGCGGCGACGGCGATTTCGATGTTGCCATGGCCGGAAATGATCACCACGGGCACATCCGGGTTGTCACGCTTGACCGCCTTGAGGATGTCGATGCCGTCCATCCGGCTGTCCTTGAGCCAGATATCAAGGATCAACAGCGCCGGCGGTTCCTTGTTGATCGCCGCCATGCAATCGTCGGAATTTCCGGCCAGCCGGGTAGCATAGCCTTCGTCCTCAAGAATATCAGAGACCAGTTCGCGAATGTCGCGTTCGTCGTCCACTATCAGAATATCACTCATGTCAGTCCTGCCTTTTCTAAACTCTTACCGTTACTGCCCGGTTTTCCCGGTTGTTTTATTTCTGCTTCTTTAGCACCTGTGTCTTGCAGGCTTAGGTCCAGTCGTATTTCCGCCATGGCACCGTAGCGCCCTGAACCGTCAAATTCCGGAGCGTCCACCAGTTTCAGGGTGCCGCCATGTTCTTCGATGATCTTCTTGACGATCGGCAGGCCCAGCCCGGTGCCTTCGCTGCGGGTGGTCACATAGGGTTCAAACAGCCGCGCGCGATCTTCCGGAAGGCCGATACCATTGTCGGCGATGGTGATCTCACAAATCCCGCCAACCACCTGCATCGCCACTTGAACCTGCGGGACGAACCCATCCGGCGCGCCCTTTTTCTTTAGACTTTCAATGGCTTCTCCGGCGTTCTTAATCAGGTTGGTCAGGGCTTGCGATATCATCGTCGCGTCAATCTCGGCCACCACGGGGCCATCGGGAATATCGGCGTTGATGGTCACATCCGGCTGGCCGGTCTGTTGCAGCAACACCGCATCGCGCACCAAGGCGGCCAGATCCTGTTGCCGCCGCTCAGGTTCTGGCATCCGCGCGAATTTTGAGAATTCATCGACGATCCGGCGCAAATCGTTGGTCTGGCGCACGATCACATCAGTCATCGCCTCTAACTTATCGGCGTCCTTTTCAACCAGCGGCACGAACTTGCGCTTGATCCGCTCGGCGCTTAGCTGGATCGGCGTCAGCGGGTTCTTGATCTCGTGGGCGATGCGCCGGGCCACGTCGCCCCATGCGGCCATCCGTTGCGCGCTGACCAGATCGGTCACGTCGTCAAACGCCACCACATACCCCTCAAGGTGCCCCTCGTCGCTGCGCCGCGTGGCCATGCGCACCAACAGGTTTTCCAGTCGACCTTGCCGCGTCACTTTGATCTCGTTCTGAGCAATTTCCGACGCGCCGCGCTGTAACTCCTTGAACAAAGGGCCAAATTCAGGCACAGCCACGGCCAGCGCCAGAGATTCCTCGTCGCCCTCCCAGCCCAGCAATTTCTGCGCCGAGCGGTTCACAAACGTCACCCGCCCCTCGGGATCACAGCCAACCACGCCCGAGGTGACCGAGGACAGAACCGAATCGAACAGCCTCCGGCGGCGGTCAATCTGGGTGGTGTTGTCGATCAAGGCCTGCCGCTGGCCTTTCAGCTGCTTGGTCATCTGGTTGAAATAGCGGCCCAGCATGGCGATTTCGTCGTCGCCCTCTTCTTCGTTGACCTGCACGTCCAGATCGCCGCCACCGACCTGCTGCGCGGCGGTGGTCAACTGCCCGACCGGGCGCGATAATCGTTCGGCAAACCACAGCCCCAGCCAGATCGCCGCCAATATCAGAATCAACGCAAACCCCAGATATAACAGGCCAAATTCAAACAGCACCCGGCCCCGTTCGCTTTCAAGTTGCTGATAAAGCCGCACGGTTTCCTTGGTGTCATCCAGCAGGTTCAGGATTTCCCCGTCCACATCGCGGCTGACGTATAGAAACCGGTCTGCAAACGCCGACAGACGCACCAGCGCGCGGAATTCATTGTTGTCCCAGTCCTGAATGATCAGCAGATCGTTGGCGGTGGCCTCGTCAATCTGCGCCGGCGTCGGGCGTTCGAAATCAAACAGATAAGACCGTTCGCCGCGCGCCCGAATATCACCACTGCCATCAATCACATACGCCTCGCGCAGGCCGCGTTGAATGCGGCTTTGACCCTGCGCCAGCACCTGTCGCAACTCGGCATCATTAACATAGAAATTCGCCGCCCGGCTTTGGTCCAGCAACCTCGCCAGAACCTGCGCATCCTGTGTCAGATCGCGCCGCTGTTCGAATTCATAAGCCTCGGCAGCGGCCAGCGAACTGCCGACCACCTCGCGCACACGTTCGGAAAACCACCCCTCAAGCCCGATGTTGACCGTCAGCCCAGCAAAAACCGCCACCGTCACCGTCGGGATCAACGCCATCAGCGTGAACACCCCGGTCAGCCGCAGATGCAGGCGGGAACCCGCTGATTGCGCCCGTCGCGCGGCAATCAACTGGGCCACCTGCCCCAACACAAGTGCCGCAACCACCAGAATATAAACCAGATCGGCCAACAGAATGACCCGCAGCGTCGACCCGGACGCCGTGGCATCCAACGGCCCCAACACCATATACGTGGCCAGCGCCAACGCCGGTCCAAGCACCACAAGCCCCAAAGTGCCTGCATTGCGTGCCTTACGCGTCCTTCGCCAGCTGTTTAGGGCTGGTAATGGCCCGCTTAGTGACCCGATTGTCACGTGCTGCCCTCATTCTGATGTGTCGCATTTGCGACTGACCGCTAAATGTCGTGGTCTTTTCCCGGTACTGATACCGGATCGCCACGGTTCTGTGACCTATTTACATCAATTTGCGGCGCCTTGTCACCTCTATTTCGAGATCAGTGATCTTCTTTCGCAAAGTATTGCGGTTAATTCCCAGTAGATCGGCGCATTTCGCCTGATTCCCCCCGGTGGCCTCAAGAGTGATTTCGATCAGCGGAGTCTCTACTTCGCGCAAAATCCGCGCATACAGCCCGGCCGGCGGCAGCATATTGCCATGCAGGTCGAAATACCGGCGCAAATGACGCGCCACCGACGCGGCCAGCTTTTCGGTGCCCGCCTGCCCCCATGGAACGTCCATCTGCGGCTGTCCGCCCAGAACCGCCTCGGCCTCAGCGCGGGTGATTTCATCGGCCCGCGCGGTCAGTTCCAGCCGGCGCACGGCGTTTTCAAGCTGGCGCACATTTCCGGGCCAGCCATAGGTGCGAAACAACTCTGCCGCGCCCTCACCCAGCCAGCGTTTGACCCCGCCATCGCGTTCTGCGCGGGTCAGGAAATGCGCACTTAGCAAGGGAATGTCGTCAACCCGCTGGCGCAGCGCCGGCACGTCGATTGTGGCCCCGTTCAGGCGATAGAACAGGTCTTGGCGCACAGTTCCGGCCTCCATCGCCGCGGCCAGATCGCCCTGATTGGTGGACATGAAACGCGGGGCAAATTCGCCGGGATTGTCCATCATACGCACGATCCGCGCCTGAAGTTCGTCGCTGATGTCGGCAATCCCGTCGATCAGCAAACTACCGCCCCGGACCCGCGCCAGCACTCGTGCCGGACCTTCGATGTCGGTAAGATCGGCGGCAGTGACGGTGACAAACGGTAAGGTGCGCCGGTCGGAAAAGTCGTGAATAGAGCGCGCAATCAACGACTTGCCCGTGCCACTTTCGCCAGTGATCAGCACCGGAAGATCGGTGTTCATCACCCGCGCCACCAAGCGGTACAACGCCTGCATGACCGGCGTGCGCCCGACCAAAGGCAGGTCTTCGGGATGGTCCGGCGTGCGCGTCGGTGCCCCGGCCCGCACCCGCGCGCGCGATTCCAACGCCTTGGCCACACGCTTCATCAGGTCGGGCAAATCAAACGGCTTGGGCAGATAATCATAAGCGTCAGCCTCGGTCGCCTGAATCGCTGTCATGATGGTATTTTGCGCCGAAATCACGATCACCGGCAGGCCGGGGCGCAACTCGGCGATCCGGGGCAGCATTTCCAGCCCGTTACCATCGGGCATGACCACATCCGAGATCACCACATCACCCTTGCCCTCGCCCACCCAGCGCATCAGCGTGGTCAGCGACGACGTGGCGTGTACCCGACACCCCGCGCGGGTCAGCGCCTGGGTCAGAACCGTGCGGATCGTGCGGTCGTCATCGGCCACCAAAACTGTGCCATCCATCAGGTGTTCTCCTTATCTGCCAGTTCCGGCGGGGCCACGGGCAGCGACAGGCAGAAAACCGTGCGCCCCGGCGTTGACGAGACCGAAATCCAGCCGTGATGTTCCGATAAAATCTTGCTGACCAGCGCCAGCCCCAGCCCGGTGCCGTTCTCGCGCCCGGACACAAACGGGTCAAACACATCGTCGCGGATATGCGCGGGCAACCCCGGCCCGTCGTCGATCACCTCGATCTGCAACGGCAGCGCCTGCCCGGTGCCATCGTTGCGCCGCAACCGAAAACTATGTTCATAAAAGCTGCGTAGTCGGATGGTTCCACCTGTTTTATCAGCAGCTTGCGAGGCATTCTTAAGCAAGTTCAAAACCACCTGCAAAAGCTGATCCGGGTCCCCCAGCGCCAGCGGCAGCGAGGGGTCGTAATCCTCGATGATCTGCATATGCGCGCCAAACCCCAGCAGCGCGGACCGGCGCGCGCGGTCCAGAACGTCATGCAGATTGACCGCGCGAAACTCTGGCACCCGCAGGTTTCCGAATTGTTCGACCTGTTCCAGCAGCTTTACCACCCGGCGGCTTTCCTCGACAATTAAGTCTGTAAGTTCAAGATCTTCCGGGGCGAGATTCATGGCGATTAGCTGCGCGGCCCCGGTGATTCCGGCCAGCGGGTTCTTGATCTCATGCGCCAGCATTTCCGCCATGCCGATGGCCGATTGCGCCGCCGATTTGACCGATTGATTGTGTGTCGCCCGCCCGGCCAGTTCGCGCGGGGAAATCATCAGGATCATGGTGCCGGGATGGCCTTGCAGCGGAGCTATTTGCATGGCGCACAAAAGCGGCGCGCGATTGCCGGAGCCTATGTCTATATCGTTGACAAATAACGGGGAATTGTTTGTTCGCGCCCGTGCAAATGCGCCCTCAATGGGGGCATCAACCGCGATCAGATCCCAGACCGGCCGGCCGATGACCGATTTGCGCGAGACGTTCACAAACCCTTCGCCGGCAGAGTTCACGTCGCTGATGCGGTCATCTGCGTCGATCAGAAACACCGGCACCGGCAGCGAGGCCCAGATATCGTCGCCGACGCTCATGCGGCCACCTGCGCGCCGTGGCAGAGCGCATCAGGCAGCAGGCAAAGCACTTCGGCAGGGGTACGCGCGGTAAGAACCAATCGGCGCAGCGGCGATGGGGTCGCGGTATGATCCATGTACCAGCCCAGATGTTTGCGCGACACACGCAAACCAAGGTCAACGCCATAGAAGGTGAGCATCGCCTCGTAGTGATCTGAAATCAAACGGATAAAGTCCTTACCTGATGGCACAACTGGGGTCGGTCCTCCGTACAAATCACTGGAAATCTGCGCCAACAACCAGGGTTGCCCTTGCGCGCCGCGCCCGACCATCACCCCGGCGGCCTGGGAGTGTTCCAGAGCCTGCCGCGCGGTCGCCGTGTCGACGATATCACCGTTGGCGATCACCGGAATGGTGACCGCATCCTTGATCGCGCGGATCGCGCGCCAATCGGCCTGTCCCTTGTAGAACTGACAGCGCGTGCGCCCGTGGATGGTCACCATCTGCACCCCGGCAGCTTCGGCGCGACGGGCGATATCGGCGGCGTTCAGCGACGCATCATCCCAGCCCAGCCGGGTTTTCAGCGTCACCGGTATATCAACCGCGCCGACCACCGCCTCGATCAGACGCAGCGCTTTGTCTGGGGTCTTGAGCAGCGCCGAGCCGGAATAGCCATTGGTCACCTTTTTCGCCGGACACCCCATGTTTATATCAATAATCCGCGCGCCCCGGTCGGCCACCTGCCGCGCGGCTTCGGCCATCCAGTGGGCCTCGCGCCCGGCCAATTGAACGGCGGTGTTTTCCACATCAAGGCTCAGTTCCGCCCGTTCGCGCACGCCCGGTTTGGCCTGCACCATTTCTTGCGAGGCGACCATTTCGCTGACCACCAGCCCCGCGCCGAACCGTTGAACCAGATCGCGAAACGGCCGGTCGGTGATTCCGGCCAGCGGGGCCAGAAACACTGGCGGGGACAGGGTTTTGGAGCCGAGTGAGACCTGCAAGCGCTGTTTCCTTGTGGTTAGGCCGTCGTTTTACCGCTCTGCATGGCGCGACACAATGAAAAGTGATGCGAATAGTGGCGGAATTCGTCTTGTTGCCTAAAAAATAGGCGGCCGCGCCGAGGTGATTGCCACGCCGCGCCTCAGATCATACACAGGCGCAACGCCCAAGGAGCTTTTGCCAATGACCACCGCCGCCATCATTGTTGCCGCCGGGCGCGGCCTGCGCGCGGGGGGTGAGGTTGCCAAACAATGGCAACAGGTTGCCGGGCGGGCGATCCTTGATCACACGATTGACGCATTTGTGCGCGCGCCCGGTGTCGGGGCAATTGTGGTGGTGCTGCATCCCGACGACATGCAGCGCGGCGTGGCAATTGTTGCGGCGGGGCATCATGTGGTGGCGGGCGGCGAAACAAGGTTAGCTTCGGTTCGTAATGGTTTGAAAATACTTGATGATATGAGCGTCAGTAAAGTTCTGATCCATGACGCGGCCCGGCCTTGCGTGTCACAGCAAGTCATCACGGATGTAATTGCTGCGCTGATCACAGCCAAGGCCGCCGCCCCGGCGATCGCGCTAAGTGATGCGCTGTGGAACGGTGCAGATGGCGAGGTGACCGGTACAAAAGATCGCGCCGGGCTTTATCGGGCGCAAACGCCGCAAGGCTTTGATTATGCAGCAATTTGTGCGGCCTATGACGCTTACAAAGGCGGCGCGTCGGATGATGTGCAGGTTGCCCGCGCCGCCGGCATCGGGGTTGTCATTGTGCCGGGGGACGAGGACAATCTGAAAGTGACGCTGCCCGGGGATTTTGCCCGCGCACAAAGGATATTGGAAACGAACATGGATATCAGGTTGGGCAACGGGTTTGATGTGCATCGGTTTGGTCCCGGCGATCATGTGACGCTATGTGGCGTCGATGTTGCGTTTGATCGTGGCTTACAAGGGCATTCGGACGCAGATGTGGGGATGCACGCGGTGACGGACGCTATTTACGGCGCTTTGGCCCAGGGTGATATCGGCCAGCATTTTCCGCCCTCGGATCCACAGTGGAAAGGCGCTGACAGTCGCATATTTCTGGCCCACGCGGTACAGATGGCCGCCGATATGGGGTTTCAGATTTCGAATGTGGATATCACGCTGATCTGTGAGAACCCCAAAATCGGCCCTCATGCGGGGGCGATGCGACAGGCGATTGCGGCAATCATGGAGGTTGATATGCAACGGATTTCGATCAAGGCAACCACGTCGGAGCGGCTTGGCTTTACCGGGCGCGAAGAGGGCATCGCGGCGCTGGCCACAGCCGCGTTGGTGGCGTCATGAAGCGGCTGGCAGTCCTGATTGCCACCGTGGGCGGGGTTGGATACATGCGCCCGGCACCCGGTACCTGGGGGTCGCTGGTGGCGTTGCCGATGGCATGGCTGATCCATATAATCGGCGGATTTCCGTTATTGATGATCGGGGTTATTGCGAGTTTCCTCAAGGGGTTATGGGCCACAAGTGTGATGACCAAGGGCAGCGATGATCACGACCCATCCGAGATTGTCATCGACGAGGTGGCCGGTCAATGGATCGCGCTGTTGCCGCTAAGCTATGCGGCGTGGAGCCGTGGGCTGGACATCACCGTGTTGTGGCCGGGCTGGGTTGCAGCGTTTGTTCTGTTCCGGCTGTTCGACATCACCAAACCCGGCCCCATCGGCAAGGCGGACCGGCGCGGCGACCCCATGGGGGTGATGCTGGACGATGTGATTGCCGGGGTGTTTGCGGCGATTGGCGTGATGATTTTGGCCGGGTTGTGGCACGGGGTTATCGCGCGGTGAGTGTTGCGGAGTTAGTACGCCGGGCGACGGCCCTGGGGATGCGGATTGCTACGGCGGAAAGCTGCACGGGCGGCATGGTGGCGGTGGCCATCACCGATATTGCCGGGTCGTCCGCGGTGCTGGATCGGGGGTTCGTGACCTACTCCAATCAGGCCAAGCAGGATATGCTGGGGGTGGGCCCGGCGACGTTAGAGGCTTACGGCGCGGTGTCGCCAGAGGTGGCGCGCGAGATGGCCGAGGGGGCGTTGGCGCGGGCAAAGGTCGATCTGGCGGTTTCAGTGACCGGGATTGCCGGGCCGGGCGGGTCAGAGTTCAAGCCAGAGGGCCGGGTGTGTTTCGGGCTGGCGATGCGCGGGCGCGAAACGGTTGTGGAAACGGTGGAGTTTGGCGCGTTGGGACGGGATCTGGTTCGGGGCGCGGCGCGGGATCATGCGTTGGAATTGTTGGCGCGCGCGCTGGGATAAGTCGTGGAGAGCGTGGGTTCTACCCACCCTACGAAGCGCCTGAATCATACATCAAACGGGCAAAATCACTGGCCAGAGCGCCAGAGCGCAGCATGGCCCACGCCTGTTCCTGCAAATCGCGGCCAATCAGGCTTGTGGCCTTGGCGCGCACGCGGTCTTCGCGCGCGGCCAGGGTCATCGGGGCCAACAGGTCGTGATCGGCCACGAGGCGGGTGCCGTCGCGGCGCAAGACCTGAAGCCGGGTGGATGTTTCGGGGATCGCGTCGTCGGCGGTGACCTTGATGCGTTTGCGCAATTCGATCAGGCGGGGATCGGCGCAGATGGTGGCGGAATAGCTGGCCAGCCGGGCGGTGTCGTGGCCCAATGCGCGCATCGCCAGCACCGTGGTATAGCTGAACTTGGCCCCCAGCCCGGTGTCGGGGGCGGATTGGTTGCACACACTGATCCAGCGGGGATTGGTGGTGATGGTTATCTCGGCGACTTCCGGCGCTGCGATGTCGAGGTCGCGTGCCGCCTCTAGTGCGGCGTGCAGGCCGTGGCAGCAGGCGTGGAACTTGTGACTTA
>NVQY01000162.1 GCA_002400675.1 Paracoccaceae bacterium
GGTTGTTGGGGTTGGCGATGAACACCAGCCGCGTGCGATCGGTGCAGCCCGCAAGGATCGCATCCACATCCGTCACCCGGTCACGTTCGGCCACCTCGACCGGCGTGGCCCCGGCGGCCAGCGCCGAGATGCGATACATGGCAAAGCCGTGTTCGGTGTGGATCACCTCGTCGCCCGGCCCGGCATAAGCCTGACACAGAAAGGCGATGATCTCGTCACTACCGGCACCGCAAATCACCTTGTCCGGGTCCAGCCCATGCGCCACGCCAATGGCCGCGCGCAGCGCCCGGTGGTCGGTCACAGGATAGCGGTGCATGTCGGTTGCGGCCCGGCGCACCGCGTCAATCGCCGCCTGCGACGGACCCAGCGGGTTTTCATTCGAGGACAATTTGAGGACGTTATCAACGCCCGCAAGCGTGGCCTTGCCACCCTCATAAAGCGAGATCTGCATGATCCCCGGTTGTGCGATAATCTGGCTGGTCATGTTCCCCGATCCCTTATCGGGGTGTTCTATCGGTGCAACCGCATGTTGGCCAGTCAGATTCCCCCAAGACCGGGCGTTCGGTGCCTCAGGCGGCCTGATCCTGCCGGTGGTACATGCCTGACGCTGCGTCCAGTTGATAAAGCGCGTCATAGTCGGCGGTGGACCGGCTAAGCGCATCGACGCTTTCAATGATGAACTGCACGGTGGCGTCATTCATCAGATAGCCGAAATTCAACCGCACCCAGCCCGGTTTGCTGACTTCCTGCCCATTGGTAACCACCTGAGTATAAAGCGATTCCGAGGTCGCCCGGTCAATATCCAGCAACAAATGCCCATATGGCCCGGCGCAGGCACAGCCGCCGCGCGCCTGAATGCCGTAAATATCGCTTAGCAACCGGGTGAACAGTTGCTGATGCACCGGCGCGCCGTCCTTGTCGCGCACCAGAAAGGAAAAGATCGGCAAGCGGTCGGTTTTGTCGGTCCCCAACAGGGTCAGATGCGGATTGTCGGCCCACACCTTTAACGCCATCTGGTTGAACCGTTCATCCCGCCGGGCGATTTCATCCGTGCCGACCACATCCTTGACGATAAAGGCAAGGGCGGCGCGGATATCACCGATGACATTGGGCGTTCCGGCCTCTTCACGCGGCACCAGATCCTTGAGGTATTCATGCGCCCAAGGCGACACAAAGGTCACGGTGCCGCCGCCGGGCATGCTGGGACAGGTGGCCGTTACCGCATCCTTGTTGACCACAAGAATACCCGAAGCCCCCGGCCCGCCTACGAATTTATGCGCCGAGATGACAATGGCATCCTTGCGCGCGTCCGCTGCGGTCCCCATGTCGATAGGCAAATACGGCCCTCCTCCGGCGAAATCCCATACCGAAAGCGCGCCGTGCGCCTTGAGCAGGCGGGTCACAGGGTCGGTGTCGGTGATGATGCCCGACACGTTGGAGGCGGCCGAAAAGCTACCGATCTTCAGGTCTGCGTCGGCGAATTCAAGCAACGCCTGTTCCAGCGCCTCAAGGTCTGGGCCGCCGGTCGCGGCCTCGGGGATTTCGACCACCTGCGCCTTGCTTTCGCGCCACGGCAGGATGTTGGAATGATGTTCGTAAGGGCCGATGAAAACCACCGGGTGCGCGGCTTTTTCGATCCCCAAAAGGCTGACCAGCCGGTTCAGCCCAGCGGTGGCACCGGACCCGGCGAAGATCACCGCGTCGTTATCATCGGCCCCAACAAGGCGGGCAATCTCGTGTCTGGCGTCTTCGCGCAGGCGGGTGGTGTAGGCCCCGCACCAGGATGCTTCGGTGTGGCTGTTGGCATAGAACGGCAGGACATGCTGAGAGACGTATTGTTCGACCTGCATCAAGGCCCGCCCCGATGCCACATAATCCGCATAGACCAAGGGCACGTCACCGTTCAGGCCGGGGATCATCATGTTTTCGCCGATCAGCCCGTCAGGCAGGGTTCCGTCGCGGTGGGCGGTTTGAATGATCTCGCGGAAATTGGACAGGGTCATGATCGGGCTTCCTTTTGTGTGACCCTAATTTGATCTGGCTGAAGAGGAAAATCTTTACCTATTTCTGCTGGATTTCCCCCATATTGGTGTCATATGATCTAAATATGAGCGATTCAGTAGATCATATTGACAAATCCCTTCTGCGCGAGTTGCAAAAGGATGCGTCCCTGTCGCAACGCGAATTGGCGGATCGGATCGGCATGTCGCAGAACGCCTGTTGGCGCCGATTGCGCGCGCTAAGCGACACGGGCGTATTGCAGGGATCAACGGCGCGGGTGGACCGGCGCAAGCTGGGGCTGGACATGGTGGTGTTCGTGATGCTGCGCACCCGGCACCATTCGGCGGGGTGGTTACAAGAGTTCCGCCGCCACGTTTTGACCATTCCTGAGGTGGTGGATTTCCATCGGATCGGCGGCGATTATGACTATCTTCTCAAGGTGGTAACCGAAGATATGGCCAGCTACGATGGGGTTTACCAGCGCCTGATCGAGGGCGTGGAACTGGACGGTGTGACCTCGTATTTCGCCATGGAGGCGATTGCTGAGGGGCGCCCCCTGCCGTTGTAGCGGGCGGATCAGACCAGTCGCGCGGCCTCGCACATGACGCGCAGTTTGGCCTCGGCGAGGTCAGCGGGCAGCAACCCAAGACCGCAATCGGGGGCGACCACCAGACGGTCCCGGTCGATGTGGGTCAGGGTCGCTTGCAGGCGTTCGACCACTTCATCCACGCTTTCCACCCGGCTGCTGGCGATGGCCACGGCCCCGAATATCACCGTCTTGTTGGGCAGTTTATCCAGCAAATCCAGATTGTTGCAGCAATGGGCGTCCTCGATTGACACCTGATCAAACGCCGCCCCATCAACCGCCGCACTCAGGCGGTGATAGCTGTCCGGGTCGGCCTTTTTGTAATCGGTGTCGTCCAGATGATCCGGGTAGCCGCAACACATATGCACCACCCGCGTCACCGATTTTGGCACGCCGTGAAAACACCGTTCCAACCCTTCCATGCCAAAGCTGAGCGCATCTTCGACCTGTCGCGCAAACAGTGGTTCGTCGACCTGAATGTACTGGCAACCGGCCTCGACCAGCGCGAGGATTTCCTTGTTCACGGTGTCAGCCAGCGCAGCGTTGAGGCGAGGGCGGTCGTTGTAAAAGCAATCGGCGGTGGTATCCATGATGGTCAGCGGACCGGGCAGCGTGAACTTTACCGGGCGCGAACTGACGCTTTGTGCGGTTTTGTAATCATGTGCGGCGTAGAATCTTCCGTTTTGTACAATCTCTGAACGGATCGCCGGCAGGTCGGTTTCATAGGCTCCGTCGCGCAGCACCCGGTGTTCAAGCCGGTCGAAATCAAAGCCCCCAAGATGACGGCAGTGGTAGTGAATGTAATTCTCGCGCCGGACCTCTCCGTCGGTGGGAATGGTGATGCCGGACCTGATCTGAATGTCGATCACCTCGCGGGCGGCGCGAATGAACAGCGCCTCGTGGGCGTCTTTGTCTTTCTGGCTGTCAGCGGTGAAATCAAGCGTAGTCTGGGACGAATTCATCCCCCCGGTTTCGCGCGCGGCGTCGAACCAGTCGCGCACCGGGACATAAGAGGGTTTGGGGAAGGCACCAATGGTGGTGGTCTCGATTGGTTTGCGGGATGGCATGGCTTGGCCCCTTGTTGATTTCTTCGCTGCCAATTTACACAGAACGCCGGTTTCGCAAAGCAAAAAGGCCGCGCTGAAAGCACGGCCTTTTTTCGAATTGATCGCCTGAGCGAAGATTAGTTCTTGGCGTAGAATTCCACCACCAGATTTGGCTCCATCAGCACCGGATAGGGCACGTCGCCCAAGGTCGGTGTGCGCACGAATGTGGCGGACAGTTTGGAGTGATCGACGTCCATGTAGTCGGGCACGTCACGTTCGGGCAGCTGGGTGGCTTCCAGAATGGCCGCCATCTGCCGGGACTTTTCGCGCACTTCGATCACGTCGCCTTCTTTGACGCGATAGGACGGGATGTTGACCTTTTTGCCGTTCACCCGGACGTGGCCGTGGTTGACGAACTGACGCGCGGCAAACACGGTTGCGACGAACTTGGCGCGGTAAACAACCGCGTCGAGGCGGCGTTCCAGCAGACCAATCAGATTTTCACCGGTGTCGCCCTTGACCCGCTCGGCTTCGCCATAGATGCGGCGGAACTGCTTTTCGGTCAGGTCGCCGTAGTAGCCTTTGAGTTTCTGCTTGGCACGCAGCTGAATGCCGAAATCGGAAATCTTGCCCTTGCGGCGCTGGCCGTGCTGGCCGGGGCCATATTCGCGCCTGTTGACGGGCGACTTGGGACGGCCCCAGATGTTTTCGCCCATGCGGCGGTCAATTTTGTACTTGGCAGACGTGCGTTTGGTCACGGCTGTTCTCCTTTATAGTAGCTTCGCAGCTTGGTCCGAAAACCGGTTCCCACTTTTCGGGCTGCAAACGCGTCTGCGTCTGTCCCGTTGGCCTGAACCGCCCCGGATTATCCGCGACACTGAAAAAGGGCGTTGTCCTTTGGTCTTATCCAGTTTCCCAGAGCCCGACAGGCATCCCCTTGCAGGGGCCACCAACACCAATGAAGTCGCGCTTATAGCGGGCCGCTGCGCGGAGTCAACACATGAGATGAAACCAGTGCTAGGCGGCCTGATGCATCAGGATTGCGGTTTCCGATTTGCTCAGGTTGCGCCGGGCATAGCCGCCATAAAGATGCGGGTCATGTTCCAGCTCGGGGAACTGCGCCAACAGGCGCATCCGGTCGCCGTCAGCCAGCGATGACAGGGCCGCGTTTGCCGGGTGAAAGCTTTCGGTTTCGATGCCGTTGGCCCACAATATCTGGTGGCTGGGCAACAAAAGGTGGATATATGTCACCTCGCGCACCGCCAGATCGACGACGATGGTCGAGCCGTTGACCAGATCACGGGCCGGCACCAACACTTCGGGTGTGTTGAACAATTCCTGCGCCGCGCGGCCGCGCACCAGCATCCGGTGTTCGGGCGAGACCAGCAATTCCTGATCCGGGCGTTCGATGCCCAATGCCCCGGTGCGAATGCGTACCGGCCTGAGGCGCGGCATCACAAACAGACGCGCCCCGGTCATGCGCCGCCTGCCGGTCCAGATGATTTCCTGCGCGCCGTTGTCACGGGTCAGAACCCGGTCGCCTTCGCGCAGATCCTCGACAAAGCGCGGGCCGTCCGGGGTGGAAATGCGGGTGCCGGGGGTGAAACAGATCACCCCGCCATCGCGCGGATCATCGCGGGTTTTGACCAGCGTGCCCAATGAGTGATGCACCACCCAGAGGTCGGTGTTACGCGGTGGCAATTCGTCGATGAACATCAACAGCGGCGGCGCACCGCGCCCCACTTCGATCACTGTGACGGTATAGCTTTGGGCACCATTGGTCACCACAAAGCTGCTGTCCATCAGCGGCTCTTCTATTTCGACTGACCGAATATCGGTCTTGTTCTGTACGGCCGCCCCGATCAGCCGGCGCACTTTACGCGCCGCGCGTTTCCTGAGGTCGGCCGCGCCGTTTGCCTGATCCAACCGCAAAACATCATTAGGCCCATCCACGCGCACTGCTTCTCCGCGCCACGACCACGCCGCCCCTGTATTCAGGGTTTCCAGCGGAGCCGCCTCTAGACCATCTACATCCGTTTGCGACCAGGAAATGACAAACGTGCCACGAAAGCCCGTTTTCATATGCCTGTATGCCTGCCTTAGTCTTTTTTTATTGTGAAAACGTTAACAGAGGTGATTCGCCAACGGAAGCCTTTTGTTTTCCACGCCTTAGAGCGTGTTCTTAAAACCTCAGTTTAACTCTGACAGAGCCAACGACCTGGCCTGCGCTTTGTGCGGTAAATTCTTCGCTAAGGTATGTAACCCCATAGAATGCCGAGGCATTTTCGCCTTGCCAGTGCACGCCAGCGCGCAAACGGTCGCGCCGGTCAGTAAGTTGGTAACCGCGGTCTTCGGGCAGGTAAACGCTGTCGGAAACATAGGCCATATCCCCGCCCACGACAAAGCTGATGCTGGGTGCAGAGTCATAGATCACCCGGTAACGCTGGCCGGTAATGGACTCGCGGGACAACAATTCGCGCCGGCCAATCGTGCCAAAGGAAATGTCTGCGCCGACCCGCGCCAGCGTCTCGTCGCCAGCCCGGACCTCTGCGAAGGGGCGGATATCCAGCGTCGGCCCGATCTCAAACCTGCGCCCTATTTCGCCAACAAACGTCGGGCGGAACGTGTTGGGGATCTGCAAGGCCAAAACCGCGTCACTGGTGGTTGGCGCACCAAACAGTTTGTGCAGGCCTTTTTGCAGCTGATCCAGCCGGGTCTGCGGCCCGATGATGGCAACGTCCAGACCCAGCGAATAATCGTAGCCATAATTGCTTGCATAGGTGTGCAGGCCCAGCGTCAGCACACCGGCATAGGGCCGGTCCGTCAGGTCAACTTTTCCCAGATTTGCCGGCGCGATGACCTGCCCTTGCGCCCGTGTCTCTAACAACTCGCCCAGTCGCGACGGGGCCGTGCCGGTCCACTCATAGCCCCACGCGCGCGACATGGTGACGGACCCGGTACGCCAGCGGTCCTTGCCATCGCCGATCACATCGTTGGTAACCAGACGACCATAGCCAAGCGAGTGGCGTTTGCTGGGAAACGGCGACGGGGCGTCCTGATTGACCGTATCAACGGTTCTGCCACCAGACGCAAAAGTCTGCGCCAGGGCGGCCGGGGCATCGATCAGTGACGTCGCGATCAGCGCCGTCAAAACATAACGCAGCATGGTAGTTTCCTGCTCTTGTGCCCCCCCAGGAACACCACGCTTGTATCTGGCGGAAAGCCGCCAGGCTAGTGCCTAAGAGCCACATGTTGCGGTTGTTTTTCTACGCGCTGACCGATGGTTTTCCCATTGCCGCCACAATATCGCCGCAATCACCGTTTGGGCTGACGGGTGGCGCCAGCCCAAAGGCGGGTCAGCCGCATTTTGAATGGCCGCAACTGGCGCAGGTCATGCAGCCTTCGATCATCCGCATACCGTACTGGCCGCAGCTTGGGCAGGCCTTGCCACGCGAGCCGCCCATGTTCACCACCTGTTGTTGGGGGTCGGACTTTAGCCCCATGCCTTCGCCCGCGATGAACCCGGTGGCGATCAGATGCTGTTCGATCACCCCGCCAATGGCGGCCAGAATGGACGGGATGTATTTGCCATCTATCCACGCGCCGCCACGAGGGTCGAACACCGCCTTTAGTTCCTCGACCACAAAGGACACATCGCCGCCGCGCCGGAACACGGCGGAAATCATCCGGGTGAGGGCAACGGTCCAGGCGTAATGCTCCATGTTTTTGGAGTTGATGAACACCTCGAACGGGCGGCGGTGGCCGTTGATGATGATGTCGTTGATGGTCAGGTAAATCGCATGTTCGCTTTCGGGCCAGCGCAGCTTGTAGGTGTTGCCCTCAAGCGATCCGGGCCGGTCCAGTGGTTCGGACATATAGACCACCTCGCCCCCTTGCGCAGAGTCGCCGCCCGGTTCGATCATGGCCTGATCGGGGGCCTCGTCCGAGGTCTCGCTGACCGTCAGAACCGAGCCGGTCACATCGTTGGGCCGATAGGTGGTGCAGCCCTTACAGCCCGAATCCCACGCCTGCATATAAACGTCGCGGAAATCATCGAAACTGATGTCGGCGGGGCAGTTGATGGTTTTGGAAATCGAACTGTCGATCCATTTCTGCGCTGCGGCCTGCATTTTCACATGCTCGGACGGGGGCAAGGTTTGGGCGTTGACGAAATAGTCGGGCAATTCGGCATCGCCAAACTTTTCCCGCCACATCTGAACTGCGTAGTCGGTCACTTCTTCTTCGGTCCGGCTGCCGTCTTTTTGCAGGACTTTGCGGGTGTAGGCATAGGCGAACACCGGCTCGATGCCGGAACTGACGTTGCCCGCATAAAGGCTGATGGTGCCCGTCGGCGCGATTGAGGTCAGCAGGGCGTTGCGGATGCCATGTTCGCGCACAGCCGCGCGCACGTCGTCGCCCATGCCCAGCATAGTGCCACTGTTGAGATACGCATCAACCTCAAACAGGGGGAACGCGCCTTTCTCCTTCGCCAAATCCACCGAGGCCAGATATGCGGCGCGGGCAATCGCGGCCAACCAGCGCGTCGTCTGACGCGCCGCCTTGTCCGACCCATAGCGCAGGCCCAGCATCAATAGGGCATCCGCCAGCCCGGTGACGCCCAGACCGATGCGCCGCTTGGCTTTTGCCTCGGCCTTTTGTTCGGGCAGGGGAAATTTCGAGATGTCGATCACGTTATCCATCATCCGAACCGCGGTGGCGACCAGGTCATCCAGCGCCGTCTGGTTCAGTTCTGCGGCGTCCCCGAACGGGTCGCTGACCAGTCGGGCCAGATTGATCGACCCCAACAGGCACGCGCCATAAGGCGGCAGAGGTTGTTCGCCGCAGGGGTTGGTCGCGGAGATAGTCTCGCAGTAGGCAAGGTTGTTGGCGGCGTTGATGCGGTCGATAAAGATCACACCGGGTTCGGCAAAATCATAGGTCGCCTGCATGATCCGGTTCCACAGGTCACGCGCCTGAATGGTCTGGAATACCCGCCCGTCAAATTGCAGATCCCACGCACCGTCCGCCTTGACCGCCGCCATGAACGGGTCAGTGATCAGCACCGACATGTTGAACATGCGCAACCGGGCCGAATCGGATTTGGCGGTGATGAACGATTCGATATCCGGGTGGTCACAGCGCATGGTGGCCATCATCGCGCCCCGCCGGCTGCCCGCCGACATGATGGTGCGGCACATGGCGTCCCACACATCCATGAACGACAGTGGCCCCGAGGCATCCGCCGCCACGCCTTTTACATCCGCGCCGCTGGGGCGGATGGTCGAGAAATCATAGCCGATGCCGCCGCCCTGCTGCATGGTCAGGGCCGCCTCTTTGAGCATCTCGAAAATGCCGCCCATGCTGTCGGGGATGGTGCCCATGACAAAGCAGTTGAACAGGGTCACCTGCCGCGCAGTCCCCGCCCCGGCGGTGATACGCCCTGCCGGCAGGAACTTGAAATCTTCAAGCGCGCGGTAGAATGTGTCTTCCCATTGCGAGGGATCATCCTCGGCCGTGGCCAGATCGCGGGCAATACGGCGCCATGTATCCTCTAACGTGCGGTCAATGGGCGCGCCTGTGGCGTCCTTGAACCGATATTTCATATCCCAGATCTGTTCTGCAATGGCGGCAGTAAAACGGGTCATAGCGCGAATCCTTGATGTGGCAGGCACCCACAATAGCTTGAAGGTTCCGAGATTTCCACTACCATATACGGTCTGTTGTGGGGGCAATTGCGGTGAGTGAGTCGATCAACCTGATAAAACTGTGCGTCGGGGCCGAAAGCGTCGAAAGCCAGATCGCGTGGCAGGCAACCACACGGGCGTTGACCACGGATGGATTGCCGCGTCATATCACCCGGATGTGGCCCAAACGGGCGGATGAATTGCTGAACGGCGGTTCGCTTTATTGGGTGATCAAGGGGCAGGTCCAGTGCCGCCAACGCATCGTGCGGCTGGACGAAGTCATCGGCAATGATGGCATAAGGCGCTGTGGCATCGTGTTTGAGCCAGAGATCATCCGCACCCAGTCGGCCCTGAGGCGGCCGTTTCAGGGCTGGCGGTATCTGCGCCCCGAAGACGCCCCGCCGGACTTGCCAATGGCCCGTTCCAGCGAAGATACCCTGCCCGACGACCTGAACCGGGCACTGGCGGAAATCGGAGTTTTGTAAGCCCGCCCCGCACACCACGGCCAAGAAAATTCGCTGAATTTTCTTCTGCGACCGCGATGTTGGAGTTGCGGGGCGGTCTAAGCGCTACTTGACCGTCAGCACCGAGCACTTGGCCAGCAATTCCACCCGATGCGACACACCGCCGCGCAACGTCGCCTCGATATTGCCCAGCCCGCGCGAGCCGATGACAATTATGTCCGCGTTGTTTTCCCTGGCACTTTCAACGATGCTGCGCGCGACGGGGCCGACAATCAGCTTGGTCTCGATGTCAGTTACACCCTTTTCAAGGGCGGTCTCCTTGGCGTGAGACAACAGCTGATTGGACAGCATCTTGGCCGCCTCCAGATCCGTGCCCTGAATGTGTTCAAGCTCGGCATAGGCCCGCAATTCCTCGGACACCTTCGCGGCCTGATGATTGCGCAACACCGTGATGATGGATAGCTTTGCACCGCATCCCGCCGCGATCGACGCTGCATATTCGACGGCTTTGATGGAATGGCTTGATCCGTCCACGGCGACCAGAATTTTGTTTATCATCAGTATTGTCCCTATTTTAGGTGCGTCCCAAAGGTGGTACGACTGAAGTCATACCGCCAGAACGTTGCGTTTTTTAACGTTGTGTGGGCAAGCGTACCCAAGCGGCGCGATTCAGTCCAGCATTACAAACGGGCCAGCATTACAAACAGGTCGGCGGGTGCCGGTCAGCCTACCCGCTGCAACAACGCGTCCAGCGCGGCCTTTTCGGCGTCTGAATACGGTGCCACCCGGCTGCGCCACAGCGTCGCCTGCGAGCGCAGGATCAACCCATCGCCCATGATTTTCAGGTGGTTCGCCCGCAGGGTTTCCCCGGTCGAGGTGATATCGGCCACCATTTCGGCGGTCTCATTGGCCACCGTGCCTTCGGTCGCGCCCTGACTGTCAACCAGCGCATAATCGGCCACCCCGGCGTCGCGCAGGAATTCCCGCACCAGCCGGTGGTATTTGGTGGCAATGCGCAAGCGATGCCCGTGCGTGGCGCGAAACGCCGCCGCAACCGCGTCCAGATCGTCCAGCGTTTCCACATCGACCCAGAATTGCGGCACCGCCAGAATCAAATCCGCCTGACCAAAGCCCAGCGGGGCGATCTGCTGCACCTGTTGTTCCCAGCGGGGCAGCTTTTCATGCACAAGATCGGTGCCCGTCACCCCAAGGTGAATCCGCCCCGCCGCCAGTTCGCGCGGGATTTCCCCGGCCGACAACAGCACCAGCGACACCCCGTCGATCCCGGCCACCGCCCCGGCATATTCACGATCCGACCCCGCCCGGCGCAGGGTTACGCCCCGCGCGCCGAACCAGTCAAAGGTCTTTTCCATCAGCCGCCCCTTGGACGGAATGCCAAGTTTCAGGCTCATGACATGGCCTCTTCGATCTGCAACATCAGGTCCGGGCGCAACACCCCGCCCACTGCCGGAATCTCTGCGCCATTGCCCAACCGCCGGGTCAGCGCATCATAGCGCCCGCCCGTGGCAACGGGGGGCAAATCAGGGCGCATCTGGGCGTGAAAGCCAAATACGAACCCGTCGTAATACTCCATCGAAGTGCGCCCATAACTGGCCTCGAAATCAAGGGTATCGGTGTCGATGCCGCGCGCGCGCAACGCATCAATCCGCGCCGCAAGCCGGTCCAGCGCCGGGGTGATCTGCGGCAGGTCCACCGCCACATCGCGCAGATGCGACAGCGCATGTGGCATGGTTTCACGCACCCCCAGCAAGGTTTCCAGCGCCTGCAATTCCCGTTCGGAAATCGGAGCCTCAGCAGCATCGGCACGCAAGGCGTCAATCCGCGCGCCAACCTCATCGCGCGTGCGTTTGCCAATAACCGGGCCGGTCCCCGCAAGCGGATCATCGGCCTTAAGCAAAGCCACCCGGCCCGGCGCGGGGTCCGTGCGCCCGCCAAAGCGATCCAGCAACCCGCGAAACCGGCGCGGATGCCACAGATGGCGCATCAAGGCCGCCTTGCGCCGCGCCGACGTGTCCAGCCCCAGAACCGCCGCCATCAGAATGCCGATATCGCCGGTGGCCGCGCGCAATGGCAAATCACCCAAAGCCCCGGCGATCAGCGCAAACACTTCGGCGTCCGAGGCCGCTGCATCGGCGCGGTCAAACACCTCATAGCCGACCTGCACATATTCATTGGCCCGGTCCGGGTCGTGTTCCTGGCGACGAAACACCTCGCCGGAATAGGTATAGCGCGCGGGTTCGGCCCCATGTTGCATATGCATCTGCACCACGGGCACGGTGAAATCCGGGCGCAACATCTGCTCGCCCCGAAGCGCGTCCGAGGTCACATAAGCCCGCCCGCGAATATCCTCGCCGTAAAGGTCCAGCAAGACCCGCGCCTCTTGCAGGATCGGCGTTTCAACCGGCATCGCCCCGGCGGAAACGAACTGCGCCTTCAGCACTGCGGCGCGGGCCAGCGTGGCCGCCCGGTCCGGCATCAGCCCTGCCCGTCCTGACCGTCAAGAATTTCACGCACCTTTGCGACCAGATCGGCGCGTGGCACTTCGAACTGGCTGGGGCGGGCTTTCCATTCCTCAAGCGTGGCGTTTTCGGCGATCTTTGCCCCAAGGATCAGGTCCTTGATCTGTACAACG
>NVQY01000163.1 GCA_002400675.1 Paracoccaceae bacterium
GTTCTGGGCGCGGCGATTGATCACGCCGCGCGGGGCATGCATGGCCCACGGGGTAAATGGCCGCTGATCTATCTGACCCCGCGCGGCGCGCCGATGACGCAGGGTTTGATGCAGGATCTGGCAAGCGGCGATGGCGTGACGTTGCTGTGTGGCCGCTTTGAAGGCGTCGATGAACGGGTGCTGGAGCATTACGCCATTCAGGAAGTCTCGCTAGGGGATTTCGTGATGACCGGCGGGGAAATCGCCGCACAGGCGCTGATCGACGCCACCGTACGCCTGATCCCCGAGGTGCTGGGTAACGCCGAATCCGCGGTCGAGGAAAGCTTTTCAGCCGGGTTGCTTGAGCATCCGCACTATACCCGCCCGGCGGAATGGCAGGGGCGGACGATCCCCGAGGTGCTGATGTCGGGGCATCATGGCAAGGTAGCCGAGTGGCGTCAGGAACAGGCCGAGGCGATCACCAAGGAAAGGCGGCCGGATTTGTGGGACGCGTTTGCACATGCCGGGCCAAAGGAAGACAAGTGACTGAGGCTGGCATTTTTTCAAAATGCCTGAAGTCGAGTATTTCAGGGAGTCCTTAAATTCAAGATGTCAGGTGATATAAAAAGCAGTCAGGTTGCAGAAAGCGCGGCTTTTACATCGCCGCAAAAACCGACCTCGCAAGCACTGCCCCCCTGAGTTTTCCCAGCGAGAAGACCAAGTTCTGTTCCCGAATCCAGAACTTTACCGGCAAAGTTTTCCGCATTTGAATTTGGTCGATAACCAAGCCAGGACACGTGTGAATTATCCACCCGAGAACGCGTGTTGTTCGAAACCCCGAAAATCCGGTAATAGTGATGATGTGGCGCATTTATGGCGCACTCGAATAGATGAATTCCATCCTCGAAACTCAACCAGGTCGACAGCATTCTTTCATCACTGGGTTCTTCCTCAAAGGACGCTATGCGTAAGCACCCTACAGACAACCCGTACTTGTCGGCGTAGAGGCTACCGAGAGCTTCACCAAATGCTTTTGAGACGCCGTAAAACCCACTCGGCCTGATACGCGCACTATCAGAGATTGTGTTTTCAAGTGAGTGAAACCCAACAGCCTGAACTGAGCTTGCAAAAACGACTCTCTTAACACCAGATTGACGGGCGGCCTCAAACATCGTGTGGGAAAGTTGGTAGTTTAAGGGAAAAATTGTTTCCCAAGGTGCCTCTTCAGGATAAGCTGCGAGATGAATCACCACATCAACACCCAACATAGCCTCTTTCATTGCAGATAGGTTTGTCGCATCGATAACATAGATCTCTTCGCGATCCCCCGCAGTTCCAAGATCTGCAATATCAACGAGTCTGAGCATCCTGTCCGGAGCCCTCAAGCCTGATCTAATGAGCCGTCCAATACGCCCGGCTGCTCCGGTTATCAGCACTCGTTCCATATAATCAGTCCGTTCTTGTTTCACATTGGTTGTACACAGGCGCGATCCGCCAAATCGTCATCGTTGCCACGCTCCTTCGTTGACGAAGCATGGGACAAATCGGTCATACATAAAAGACCGGAAATTGTGCTTACCGTTCCTATGTGCTTTAGATACAAAAATGGACGGATAGCGCCCAACTCCCCTCTTGCCCCCCCCATCATTCCCACCTATACGTCCGCCGTTCGGAATCACTTGCGTGGCTCCGGGCGATTGGGTGTTGCGCCAACCTTATGCCACCGGCCTTCTTCGGTCCCCGGGCATATGACGCAATGACCACGCAATAAGGAACGGACGACCTGACCTCTGGCGGGCGCATCTTGCGGACCCGGTGAAGACCAAGAGCTATCGGGTTGCGCAAATCTTCGTGGAACAACCACGAGCATAAACCAGGAGACCCGCGATGGACCTGATCGCACAGATCGAGGCGGAGCAAATTGCCGCCTTGGGGCATGACATCCCCGATTTCAAAGCCGGAGACACCATTCGTGTCGGCTTTAAAGTGACCGAAGGCACGCGTACCCGTGTGCAGAACTACGAAGGCGTTTGCATTGCCCGTAACAACGGCCGTGGCATTGCCGGATCGTTCACGGTCCGCAAGATATCCTTTGGCGAAGGCGTGGAGCGTGTGTTCCCGCTGCATTCGACCAACATCGACAGCATCACCGTGGTCCGTCGTGGCCGGGTGCGTCGTGCCAAGCTGTATTATCTGCGTTCGCGCCGTGGCAAGTCGGCCCGGATCGTCGAAGATACCAACTACAAACCCAAGTCCGGCCCAAAATCCGGCGCTCAGGCGTAAGGAGCGGAACCATGAAAAAAGATATTCACCCCGCATACCACCCCATCAACGTCAAAATGACCGATGGCACCATCGTTCACATGATGTCCACCTGGGGCAAGGAAGGCGACACAATGTCGTTGGACATCGACCCCAGCGCGCATCCGGCATGGACTGGCGGCAACACCCGTTTGCTGGACACCGGCGGACGTGTTTCCAAGTTCAAGAAAAAGTACGAAGGCCTTGGGTTTTAAAACCTGCGCTTTCGCAGAAAAAACAAAAGGCTGCCTCAGCAGGGGCAGCCTTTTTTGATTGCTGATCATCAGCGCATGACCGGAAAGAAGTGACGTGAAACAAGCCCTCGCAGATGCCCTCGAAAAACGTGGTTACGAAACCCTGACTCCTGTGCAAGAGGCCGTGACCGCGCCCGAACTGGAAAATGCGGACCTGTTGGTTTCGGCCCAGACCGGGTCGGGCAAGACGGTTGGATTCGGCTTGGCCCTGGCCCATACGCTGCTGGGTGACGAAGACCACTTTGGCCGGGCAGACACCCCGCTGGCGCTGATCATCGCGCCGACGCGCGAACTGGCGTTGCAAGTCAAACGCGAATTGTCATGGCTTTATGCCACGGCGGGGGCGGTTGTCGCGTCCTGTGTCGGCGGCATGGACATGCGCGACGAACGCCGGGCGCTGGCGCGTGGAACGCATATTGTGGTCGCCACGCCGGGCCGTCTGCGCGATCATATCATGCGCAAGTCGATTGATTTAAGCGGCATTCGCGGCGTGGTTCTGGACGAAGCCGACGAGATGCTGGATCTGGGGTTCCGCGAAGATCTGGAATTCATTCTGGGCGAATCCCCCGACACCCGGCGCACCCTGATGTTTTCCGCCACCGTGCCCCGCGCCATCGCCAATCTGGCAAAATCCTATCAAAAAGACGCGGTGCGGGTGTCGACCGTGGCCGAGAGATCACAGCATTCCGACATTGAATATCAGTTGATGAACGTCGCCCCGCGCGACGGCGAAAACGCCATCATCAACGTGCTGCGCTATCACGAGGCCGCGGGCGCATTGGTGTTTGCCAACACCCGCGCCATGGTCAACCGCCTGACCACGCGCCTGTCCAACCGGGGGTTTTCGGTTGTGGCGCTGTCGGGCGAGTTGTCGCAGAATGAACGCACCCATGCGCTTCAGGCGATGCGGGACGGGCGCGCGCGGGTTTGTGTGGCAACGGATGTTGCTGCGCGCGGGATCGACCTGCCGAACCTTGATCTGGTGGTGCATGCGGAACTGCCCACCAACCATGAAACCCTGTTGCACCGGTCTGGGCGCACGGGGCGTGCCGGGCGCAAAGGCGTCAGCGTCCTGATCGTCCCACCCGCCGCACGGCGCAAGGCAGAGCGCATTTTACGTTCAGCCAAATTGACGGCCAAGTTCACCGAAGCGCCGTCCGCCGAGGCGGTCAAGGCGCGCGATTACGAACGTATGCTGGCCGATCCCGCCTGGCAGGAACCGATCTCGGAACGCGAAACCGACCCGGTGGCAAAGCTGGTTGATATGTTCGACGCCCAGCAACTGGCCGCCGCCTATCTGCGCCTTTACAGCTCGCGCCAATCCGCCCCCGAGGAACTGTCCGCCGCTGGCGCAAAACCCGAACCACGCGCGCCGTTTGGCCCAAGCGTGTGGTTCTCGATCACTGGCGGGCGCGAAAAGGGGGCCGAACCGCGCCGCTATTTGCCGATGCTGTGCAAGGCCGGTAACCTTACCAAGGACGACATCGGTGCGATCCGCATCCAGCAAACGGAATCATTTGTCGAACTGCGCAAAGAGGCCGTGGCAGGTTTCCTGAAAACCCTGAACGGCAAAACCGAACTGGAACCGGGCGCGATCATCAAACAACTGGACAAGGCTCCGGATATCGCCGGATCGCCGCGCCCGAAATACGTGCCCAACAAACGTGACGAGCGGGGGCCAAAGCCCAGGCATTCATCTACGCCGGTCGAGTGGAACGACGATCCCGCCCCGCGCAAGCGCAAGCCAAAGGCGGCACCACACCGCAAGAGCGAAAAACCCGCGCGCCTGGAACCCAATGCCGTGATCGAGCCGTCCAAAAAGCGCAAACCACGGGCTGATGGCGTGCCAAAGGGACCGCCTCCTCCCAAGGGGAAAACATCCAGCAAAAAGAACAAGGCCCGCAAGAAAGTCACCACCATGGCGCGATCAAAAGCCAAAAAGGGCAAGGGAACTACAGCGTAACAGACCCGCGTGTTATTGGTCGGATGTGTTAATCGCTTGTGTCCGTGCTTTTCAACTGGCCAAACACAACATATAGTGTGGCAAAAAGCAAAACTGCGCATTAGTTGCAGCAATAAAGGGATCGGGCATGGCGCATATCATTGTCGTCGGGAACGAAAAAGGTGGGGCGGGCAAGTCGACCGTCTCTATGCATGTGGCCACGGCCCTTGCACGGATGGGGCACAAGGTCAGCGCGCTGGATCTGGATCTGCGTCAACGCACCTTGGCGCGCTACGTCGAAAACCGGCAGGATTTCCTGACCAAAGCCGGCCTGCGGGTACCCAGCCCCAGTTGCCACGATCTACCCAAGATCGACCAATCCACCCTGAAGCCGGGTGAAAACATTTACGATCACCGGCTGTCGGCGGCTGTGGCCTCGCTTGAGCCGGACAATGATTTCATTCTGATCGACTGCCCCGGATCGCACACAAGGCTAAGTCAGGTGGCGCATTCGCTGGCCGACACGCTGATCACGCCGCTGAACGACAGCTTTGTCGATTTCGATCTGCTGGCGCGGATTGATGCGCAGGGCGAAACTATTCTTGGGCCATCGGTTTATTCCGAAATGGTCTGGAACGCGCGGCAGTTGCGCGCGCAGGCCGGGCTAAAGCCGATTGACTGGGTTGTCGTGCGCAATCGCGTGGGCACGCAGCGCATGGTGAACAAGGAAAAGATGGAGCGCGCGATTTCCATGCTGTCCGAGCGCATTGGCTTTCGCGTCGCCCCCGGGTTTAGCGAGCGGGTCATTTTCCGGGAATTGTTTCCGCGCGGATTGACCTTGCTTGACCTCAAGGACATCGGCGTCAAACAGTTGAACATATCCAACATCGCCGCGCGGCAGGAATTGCGCGACATGATGCGGGCGCTGAACCTGCCCGGCGTGGAAATTGATTTCTAGGGCCTCTTCACCGGCTACAAGGAAACTGTTGTCAGAAATTTTGGTTTCGGGTTAATCTGCCCGTATGTTCAGCATCTTGAACACACCAACAAAAGTGCAATGGGAGAGTAACGTGAAGAAAAATCTGCTTTTGGGCGGTGCCGCCCTTTTTATGGCGACGATGGCAACAACCGCCAGCGCCCAGATGATGATGGGGAAATGGTCCAGCGGCAATGCCAGTTCACTGGAAGTCTTAGACGGCAAGAAAGTCAAATATTGTTTTCTGGATCAGTGCACGACACAGAAATACAAAGGCAAGGCCAACGGAACCATTAAATTTTCGTGGGGCCCTGACCACAAATACAGCTTTACGAAAACAGCCAGCGGGTACCACGGCGTTTACAATGGCGACAAGGATATGACGATCAACGTCAAATGACCGGACCAAAGCCCTGATGTTTCGATATCAGGGCTTTGACGATGCCTGATCTTTGCTGCCAGCCCGTTGGTAGACGGTATAAAGTTCCTGAGGTTCCGAAATACCGCGCAGCATATACCGCCCCAGCGACACCAGATCGTAACGCCCCGACCGCGAGGCGGCAAAGATTTTGTCCGACACAATGATGTTCTGACCAATCGTGCGGTGCATACCCGACAGACGCGCCGTCAGGTTCACCGCCGGGCCGATAACGGTGAAATCCAGCCGGTTCTCGGCGCCTATGTTGCCATAAAGGATGTCACCCGCATGCAACGCGAGGGTAAACCCGGTTGTCGGCAGGCCATCCTGTTCGCGCTGCTGGTTCAATGCAGCGATTTGCTGGCGTAACGTGGTTGCCGCTTCCAATGCCGCATCCGTCGCGGATTCGATGGTTTCAAGGTTGAACATGGTCAGCATGCCGTCGCCCATGAATTTCAGGATGTTGCCGCCATTTTCCTGAATGACGCTGACCGCCACAGCAAAATATTCGTTCAACATGTCGATAAGATCCTGACCGGGGGTTTGTTCCGCCAGTTCAGTGAACCCGGTCAGATCGAAATAGCAGATGACCGCATTGACCTGTTGCGATGACCCGCGCTGAATTTCCCCCGACAGCACCCGCCGCCCAGCGTCCCGCCCCAGATAGACCGACAAAAGGTCACGCGCCATCTGTCGGTTCGAAGAGGATTTCAGAACCAGACCCAGATAGGGGTTAACACTGCGGATCAGGTCAAGGTCGCCATCCGAGAACCCGTTCGTGCCGTCACTTGTCCACGAGATCAGAACACCTTCGGGGGCATCAAGCGGGTCAATCTTTTCTTCGGGCTTGCGTTTCTCGAACAACAGGCCGGTGGCAAAATAGTCGGTTGCGCCGTCGGTTTTCAGCGTGTTCAGCAACGGAAACCGGCTGTGGTGGCCGGTCTGGGTCATCCGTTCGCGGTACTCTTGCTGGTCAGTCTCCAAAAGGTGGAACATCGGGCTGGAAAGCCACTGTTTGACCGGCAATTCGGTCCGTTCATAATGCTGGTGCGACATGCCGCTTTTGCGCAGCCAGTCAAAACCAATCCCGCCGAACTGCGGGTTATACGCCCGCTGGGCCACATGCACCCGCATCAGGGGAATACCCAGGTCGACCAGACGCTGGCAATATCCCTGCAAGACATCGGATCGCGATGTTCCGTCCAGCCCCTGCTGCAACAGCCACGCCTTCAGGGTCTCAGAAGGATGCGGTTCCGCTGATAAACTAAGGGTATTCTGGATCATGGGTCGGTCCGCTGTTGTGGTCGGGGTTATCTGTCAGATTTAGGCTTTACAGGCCAGACAACAACCCCATCACCACGCATACCCGGTCACCCCATCCCCGCCAACCGCCGAAGCATGACCCGCAGCATGGCAACCTCTCCTCGGGTGAACTGCGATTCAAGCTTTGCGTCGTAATCCTCGGCCACTTTGCGCAGATCACGATAGGCGGCCAGGCCGGCAGATGTCAGGTCCAGATGCTCTGACCGGCGGTCCTTGTCGTCGCGCGTGCGGGTCAGGAAGCGGCGTTCAGACAGTCGCTGAACCGCGCGGCTGATCTTGGTCTTGTGCATCCGCGACCGCTCGCCGATCTCTTTGGCCGTCATCTGCCCGTACATGCCCAGATGGAACAGCACCCGCCATTCGGTGCGCAGCATTCCATACCGGCCCTTATAGACCTCCTGAAACGCCAGTGAACTTTCCTCGGCCGCCTGATTAAGCAGATAGGGCAGGAAATCGAGCAACCCGTAGGTATCTTTTTGCGGCATCTTTTCCCCTTTTTCGTTGTTAGTTACAAAAACAACTATTACCTCTGCAACTGAATTCGAAGAATCGCAGGTCTTTTTCAGGGATTTGATTCGTCATTCTGCAACCAGATTGACCCGCGCCACCACCGTACGAGGGACCACACATGCCGCTGATGAAAAGCTGGGTTGCATCGGCCAATAGCGCCGACACGCCTTTTCCGCTCAACAACCTGCCATATGGCGTCTTTTCCACGCCTGACACCGACCCGCGCTGTGGCGTGGCGATTGGCGAGATGATCCTCGACTGTCAGGCCGCCGAAGAAATCGGCCTGATTAACCTTACCAACGACCCCCTGTTCGACGTGCCGTTCTGGAATGACCTGATGGAGCAAGGCCCGGCAGTCTGGGCCGCCCTGCGCGACCGGCTAACCGCCCTTCTGGCCGCAGGATCACCGCATCAAAGCATGGTTGAACCGCTGCTGATCCCCATAGCCGAGGCAGAAATGCACCTGCCAATGGTGGTGCCGGAATATACCGACTTTTACGCCGGACGACACCACGCCACCAACGTCGGCACAATGTTTCGCGGCGCGGAAAATGCCCTGCCGCCGAACTGGCTGCATATGCCGATTGGCTACAATGGCCGCGCGTCATCGGTGGTGGTGTCCGGCACCGACATCCGCCGCCCGTGGGGCCAGCTGAAATCGCCCGACCACGATCTCCCGGCGTTCCTGCCTTGCCGCCGCTTTGATATCGAGCTGGAAATGGGCGCGATCGTCGGCACCCCTTCGGACGGACCTATTACTGTGCAGGAAGCGGATGACAACATATTTGGCTTTGTGCTGCTGAACGACTGGTCCGCGCGCGACATTCAGGCGTGGGAATACCAACCGCTTGGACCGTTTCAGGCCAAGGCCACCGCCACCTCGATCAGCCCGTGGATCGTCACCAAAGCCGCACTTGAGCCGTTCCGCACCGACACCCCGCCGCGTGAATTCGAACTGCTGGACCACCTCAAAGACGTGGGGCCTATGCTTTTCGACATCGACCTGACGGTAACACTGGCCCCGGCTGGTAAACCCGCCAGCACCATTACCAGAACCAACTACAGGGAAATGTACTATTCCGCCGCCCAGCAACTGGCGCATCACACCACATCGGGCTGCCCGATGAACGCGGGCGACCTGCTTGGATCCGGCACCATCTCCGGACCGGAAAAATCCGAACGCGGCTCGCTGCTGGAACTCAGCTGGGGCGGCAAGGAACCCTTCACGCTGGAAACCGGCGAACAACGATCCTTTGTCGAGGACGGCGACACCCTGACCCTGACCGGTGCCGCCCTTGGCGACGGCTACAAAATCGGCTTCGGTAACTGCACCGGCACCCTGCTACCGGCGCTAAAAGACCCCTACGAAAGATAACCGACCCCCAGCTTCTTCTTGTCTTAAATACTCCCGCCGGAGGCTCCCCACCCCGCCACCAGCGCAACGCATCAAGGAAAACATACAATGGCCAAAGCATTCGCATCCCAAGGCGACATGAGCGAAAAGAAAATCACTTTTGAGGAAGTCGGCAAAGACCTCTGGGCCTTTACCGCCGAAGGCGACCCGAATTCCGGCGTCATCATCGGCGATGACAGCGTTATGATCATCGAAGCGCAGGCCACCCCGCGCCTCGCCAACAAGGTGATCGAAAAGGTCCGCGAAGTCACCGACAAGCCGATCAGCCACGTGGTTCTGACCCACTATCACGCCGTCCGCGTGCTGGGCGCATCGGCTTATGGCGCAGATCAGATCATCATGGGCGACGCCGCCCGCGCCATGGTCGTCGAACGTGGGCAAGAAGACTGGGACAGCGAATTCCAACGCTTCCCCCGCCTGTTCGAAGGGCATGAAAGCATTCCGGGCCTGACCTACCCCACCACCACATTCTCCGAGGACATGACCGTCTACCTTGGCAACCGGCGCATCGACCTGATGCATCTGGGCCGCGCGCATACGCAGGGCGATATCGTCATCCATGTGCCGGATCAGAACGTGATGTTCACCGGCGACATCGTCGAATACCACTCGGCCTGCTATTGCGGCGACGGGCATTTCGGCGACTGGGGCGACACGCTCGACAATATCGCCGCGTTTGACGTGGACGCGATTGCCCCGGGGCGTGGAGATGCGCTGATCGGCAAGGACATGGTCGCCGCCGCCATCGCCAGCACCCGCGATTTTGTCGACAGCACCTATTCCCCTGCGGCCAAGGTCGCGGCACGCGGCGGATCGCTCAAGGACGCATGGGACGCGGTACGCGCCGAATGCGATCCAAAGTTCGCCGATTACGCCATCTACGAACACTGCCTGCCCTTCAACGTCGCGCGCGCCTATGACGAGGCCCGCGGCATCGACACCCCCCGGATCTGGACCGCCCAGCGCGACCTGGACATGTGGGCGGCCTTGCAGGGCTAAGCACCGACAACAAACAAACGCGCGAGTCATCAACCCCTTTCGGGAGGAGACCCAATGAACAAGATTTTTGAAGTCCCGCTCTACCCATACGAACACAGCCCGGATCAGGATGAACTAACCCCTGTGCGCCGCAAGGTGGTGGTGATCGGTGCCGGACCAATCGGTCTGGGTGCCGCCATCGAAATGGCGCAACAGGGCATCGAAGTGGTGATCCTCGACGAGAACGACAAGGTCAGTTTCGGCTCGCGCGCCATCTGTTTCGCCAAACGTCCCCTGGAAATCCTTGACCGGCTTGGCTGCGGCCATGAGATGGTCGAAAAAGGCGTTGAATGGGACGTGGGCAAGGTGTTTTTTGGCGACCGTCAGGTCTATGAATTCAACCTGCAACCCGAGGACGGCCACGAATTTCCCGCCTTTATCAACCTGCAACAATACTTCCTGGAAGAGTACCTGATAAACCGGGTCCGTGAACTTCAGGCGACAGGCGCGCCGATCGAAATTCGCGGCCGCAACAAGGTCTCGGCGATCGGCACCCATCCCAGCCATGTCACGCTAGAGGTCGAAACCCCCGAAGGGCCGTATAATCTTGAGGCCGACTGGTTGATCGCCTGTGACGGGGCCAATTCGCCCACCCGGTCGATGTTGGGGCTGGATTTCGTCGGGCGCGTGTTCGAGGACAATTTCCTGATCGCCGATGTGATCATGGAGGCCGATTTCCCCACCGAACGCTGGTTCTGGTTCGATCCGCCCTTCAACCGGGGTCAATCCGCGCTGCTGCACAAACAGCCCGACAATGTCTGGCGCATTGATCTGCAACTGGGTTGGGACATCGACAAGGAACGCGAAAAGCGGCCCGAAAACGTGATTCCACGGCTCAGGGAAATGCTGGGCGACGAGGTGGAATTCGAACTGGAATGGGTCAGCATCTATACCTTCCAGTGCCGCCGCATGGAAAATTTCCGCCATGGCCGGGTGCTGTTCGCCGGGGACGCGGCGCATCAGGTGTCGCCGTTTGGCGCGCGTGGGGCGAACTCCGGGCTTCAGGACACCGACAATCTGGGTTGGAAGCTGGGGCTGGTGATCAACGGGCAGGCCTCGGAAAGCCTGCTGGACAGCTATAATTTTGAACGCATCCACGGCGCGGATGAAAACATCCTGAACTCGACCCGCTCGACCGATTTCATCACGCCGAAATCGGACATGTCGCGGCTGTTGCGCGATGCGGTTCTTGACCTGTCAGAGCATTTTGAGTTTGCCCGCCCCTTGGTCAACTCCGGGCGCTTGTCAGTGCCCTGCACCTATGACGGGTCCGATCTGAATTCGGCCGACGCGCTGAACGGTCCGGCAGACACACGCCCCGGGTCGTCCTGCCCCGATGCGCCGCTGGACGACGGGTTCCTGTTGCCCAAGCTGGGCGGGAAATTCACCCTGTTGACCATCAACACCGACGCCCCCGACCAGATCGAAGTGGACGGGATCGAGGTCACCCGGCTGGCGCTGAACACTGGCACCGACCCGAACTCTCCGCTGAAACAACGGTATCTGGGCGACGCCACATCCGCCGTGTACCTGATCCGCCCGGATCAACACGTCGCCGCACGCCGGCCCACCTATGACGAAAACCTGTTCCACGCCGCCGTCCGGCGTGCCACCGGCAAGGAGTAACGCAAATGTCCACATTGACCCTGACCCCGAACATCGACGGCGCGGATGATTTCTATGCCGACCTTCTGGCCACCCACGACGGCCTGTCGAACGCGGACAGCGGCGCGCTGAATGCCCGCCTTGTGCTGATCCTTGCCAACCATATCGGCGAACGCAAAATCCTGACCGAGGCCCTGAAAGCCGCCGCATTAAAGTAACCCCGAAAGAGGAGAAACCTTATGAAAATTGATAGAATCCACCACGTTGCCTATCGCTGCAAGGACGCCAAAGAGACCGTTGAATGGTACGGCAAGATGCTGAACATGGATTTCGTGCTGGCCATCGCCGAGGACAAAGTGCCCTCGACCCACGAACCCGACCCCTACATGCACGTCTTTCTCGATGCCGGGAACGGCAACGTTCTGGCGTTTTTTGAACTGCCGACCAAACCGGAAATGGGCCGCGATCCCAACACCCCGGTCTGGGTTCAGCATCTGGCGTTCAAGGTCAAGGACCGCGCCGAGTTGCTTGAATTCAAGGCCCATCTTGAGGCCGAGGGCGTTGAGGTTCTGGGCGTCACCGACCATT
>NVQY01000164.1 GCA_002400675.1 Paracoccaceae bacterium
GAAAGAGGCCAAAAATCTGGTCTACAACATCATCAATTGCAACAAGCCGATCATCTCGGCGATCAACGGCCCGGCGGCGGGTGCTGGTCTGGTTGTGGGCATTCTGGCCGATATTTCCATCGTCGGCAAACGCGCCAAGATCGTTGACGGGCATCCTCGTCTGGGTGTTGCGGCGGGCGACGTGGCGGCGATTATCTGGCCGATGCTGTGCGGCATGGCCAAGGCGAAATACTATCTTTTGACCGGCAAACCCATTGGCGGCGAAGAGGCCGAGCGTATCGGTCTTGTTTCCATGTGCGTCGAGGACGACGAATTGCAGCAGATTGCGCTGGATACAGCGATTGAACTGGCTACGGGGTCGCAAAGCGCGATCCGCTGGACCAAATATTCGCTTAACAACTGGCTGCGTCAGGCCGGGCCGATCTTTGATGCCTCAACGGCGCTGGAAATGCTGGGTTTCATGGGCGAAGACGTCAAGGAAGGCGTGCTGTCACACCGCGAGAAACGCGCGCCGAACTTCCGCAAGGATTGCCCGATTTAAATTTGGCAAGGGGTGCGGATCATGTCAGACGCAATCTATCATGACATTGCGGCGGCCTATTCAGTGGCTGCCGCGCGGGCACCGGGCCTGAAGGCGCGGTTCATTGCTGCCGGGTTTGACCCCGCAGAAATTTCATCGCTGGCGGACCTCTCCCGCCTGCCAGTGATGAAGAAGGAGGAGCTGTTGATGCTCCAGCGAGAGAACCCGCCATTTGGTGGGTTCCTCGCCGCCGATGCAAAAGACATCGCCCATATCTATGTCTCTCCGGGTCCGATATTTGAGCCGTCCCTGCCGGGCGGTGGCGGGCACGGGCTTGACCTGTTGTTCAAGGCGGCGGGCGTGGGTCCGGGCGACATTATCCTCAATACCTGGTCTTACCATCTGGTCCCTGCGGGGCTTTTGTTTGATCAGGCGGCGCGCGCGACCGGGGCCACGGTGATACCGGGCGGTGTGGGCAATCGCGAGCTTCAGGCGCAGGTCATTTCCGAGGTTGGGGTCAGTTCGGTCTGCGCCTCAACCGCGTTTTTCATGAGCCTGGCTGATACGGTGATTGAGGCCCATGGCCGGGACGCGTGGAAAGTGAAAACCGCCTTTTTGGGCGGTGAGATGGGCGACTGGATGGCCACACGCCGTCGTATCGAGGCCGATTATGGCGTGAAAACCTGGGCCGCTTATGCAACCGCCGATCTGGGGCTTGTCGCCTATGAGGACGGCGGCGAGGGATATCTGGTTCACCCGGACCGGATTGTGCAGATATGTGACCCTGATAGCGGGGTGCCGCTGGCCACTGGCGAGGTCGGCGAGATTGTTGTCACCGCGCGCGCGGCGGAATGGCCGATGATCCGGTTTGGTACGGGCGATAGTGCCTATGCGCTTGAATCCGCGCAGGATGGCCGGGTCGCGCGGCTGTCAGCCATTCAGGGCCGGGTCGGGGCCGCCATCAAGGTGCGCGAGATATTCGTCTATCCCCGCGCCATCGAAGAGGTGGTGATTGCCACCCCCGGTGCCAAGGCCGCGCAGGCCGTCATCACGCGCGAAAATGACCGCGATACATTACGCCTGCATCTGGTCCTGCAAGACGGGGCGGACCGCGCCGCAGCAGAAGCGGCGGCAAAAGAAGTCTTCCAGATGCACGCCCGCATCCGCGCCGATGCGGTGGTTTTTGTCGAAACCTTGCCTGAAAATGCCGACCTGATTGTCAATCTGAAAGACAGGTGAGGCGCAGACAGCATCCTCAGAACGACCGTGGCATACCCAGAACATGTTCGCCCACGTACGACAGGATCAGGTTGGTTGAAATCGGGGCCACCTGATACAGGCGCGTCTCGCGGAATTTACGCTCGATATCGTATTCGCGGGCAAACCCGAACCCGCCAAAGGTCTGGATACAGGCATTTGCCGCCTCCCAGCTCGCATCCGCCGCCAGCAGTTTGGCCATATTGGCCTGCGCGCCGCAGTCCTGACCCGCATCAAAACGGCGACAGGATTCGAACCGCATCAGGTTGGCAGCCTCAAGCGCCACAAACGACTTGGCAATCGGGAACTGAACGCCCTGATTCTGGCCAATAGGGCGGTCAAACACCACGCGTTCGTTGGCATAATTGCGCGCCTTGTCGACGAACCAATAGCCATCGCCGATGCATTCCGCCGCAATCAGCGTGCGTTCGGCGTTCAGCCCGTCGAGGATGTGATAAAACCCGCGCCCTTCGGTGCCGATCAGATTTTCCGCCGGAATTTCCAGATCGTCAAAGAACACTTCGTTGGTTTCATGCCCCGACATATTGGAAATGGGCCGTATTTTCATACCGTTCCCAATGGCATCACGCAGATCGACCATGAATATCGACATGCCCTGTGATTTCTTTTTCACCTCAGCCAGCGGCGTGGTGCGGGCCAGCAGGATCATAAGGTCGGAATGTTGCAACCGGCTGATAAACACCTTCTGACCGTTGATCACGTACCGGTCGCCCTTTTTAACGGCGGTGGTTTTCAGCTTGGTGGTATCCGTGCCGGTGCTCGGTTCCGTCACGGCCATGGATTGCAGTCGCAACTCACCCGCAGCGATGCCGGGCAGATAGTGCTGTTTCTGTGCGTCCGAACCGTGCCGCAGCAACGTGCCCATGTTGTACATCTGGCCGTGGCAATGGCCCGCGTTGCCCCCCGAACGACAGATTTCCTCCATCACGACACTGGCCTCGGTCAGGCCAAGACCCGATCCGCCAAATTCTTCGGGGATCATTGCCGCCAGCCAGCCGTCTTTGGTCAGAGCATCGACAAACTCCACCGGATAGGTCTCATCGCCCCCGTGTTTGCGGTGATATTCGGGCGGGAACCCGGCAAACAACGCGCGCAACGCATCGCGCAGATCATCATGGGTATCGGGCGCAGTGGTCTGTAACTGGCTCATGCGCCGGGGCCGCTGGTTTCCAGGATTTCCTCTTCCACTCGCTGCCAGATGTCATAGGAAATCGGGTTTTCGCTCTCTTCCAGGATATGCCCGACCAGTCCGATGGCCCGTGCCATCACGCCAATTCCGCGCACGATTTTCCAGGGAAAACCGAATTCGCAGCAGATCGCGCCGATGGCCCCGGTGGCGTTGATCGGCAGCATTTTACCCGATTTCGCCTCGGCCACTGCATGGATTTTCTGCATCAGTTCGATGTATTCGCCCGATTTGCCATTTTCGGCGGCGATTTCAAACAATCGTGGCGTGCGCGGATCAACCGGTTTATGCACCGGATGGCCAAGCCCCGGCACAATCGCCTTGCGGGCACGAAAACCGTCAACCGTCTGTTCGGCCAATGCATCCAGATCAACGCCAGTGCCGACCTTGTCCTCGGGCAGCGCCTCGTACAGCATCTTTGACGCCCCTTCCATCGAGCCGACAAACACCGTGCCCAGCCCGCACAGCCCTGCGGCCACAGCCGCCTGAAGCGATTCCGGCGCGCCCATATAGGTCATGCGCGCGGCGATGGCCGAGGGGGTGATGCCGTGTTCCACCAGGGTGATGGTGATGGCGTTGAACACTTTGGATTCCTCGGGCGTAGCGCGGCGTCCGGTCAGTTGCAGGAACGCCAGATCGCCCAGATTCATATGCCCGAGGATTTCGGTTGGCAGGTCCAGCCCGCGCACGCAGATTGTGTCGGGCGTGCTCCAGGCGATGTTCGAGGTGAGTTTGTCTTTGCGTCTGGCCATTATACTGGATCCCATGAAAATACGTCTGCGGAAACGTCCAGCGGTACAAAGCTGGATTTTAGCGCCGGAATGGCGTGGTTGGCGATGGTTTCGGGTGTCCAGCCTTCGCTGCGATGCACCGAACGGACCGGGCGCGGCTGGTTGATCAGAAAAATCTCGTTGTTGCGCACGGCAAATATCTGGCCGGATACGTCCGTGGCGGCATCTGAAACCAGATACGTCGCCATTACCGCCACCTTGGCCGGCGTCATCTGTTTGATCTTCTCGACCCGGGCCACCTGTTCCGGGGTATCGGTCTTGATCGACGAAATCATCCGGCTCCAGGCAAAGGGCGCGATACAGTTCGACCGCACGTTCCAGCGTTTCAGGTCCAGCGCGATGGATTTGGACAAAGCGGCGATGCCCAGCTTGGCGGCGGAATAATTCGCCTGGGCATAATTGCCGATCAACCCCGAAGTTGACGTCATATGCACCAATGCGCCGCTTTCTTGCGCGCGGAAATGGTCGGCCGCCGCGCGCGATGTGTTGAACGCGCCGTACAGGTGGACCTTTACCACCGCGTCAAAATCTTCATAGCTCATCTTGTGAAAGTATGTGTCGCGCAAGATTCCGGCGTTGTTGACCACCGCGTCGATGCGGCCATATTCCTTGACCGCGGCCTCGACCATGGCACGCGCTGCGTCCGGGTCCGACACGCTGCCGCCATCGGCGATTGCCTCGCCACCGGCGGCCTTTATCTCGTCCACCACATTTTGCGCGGCGGTTTCATTCTGGCCCACGCCCTTTAGCGACGCGCCCAGATCGTTGACCACCACAGCCGCCCCTTGTGCGGCTGATGCCAGCGCAATGTCACGGCCAATGCCGCCGCCGGCACCTGTGACCAGAATAACCTTGCCGTCCAGTGTCTTGCTCATGCGTTTGTCTCCCTATTTTCCCTGTCGATAGCTTTTCAGCCCGCCGGAATGCATCACCCGGCCCATCAGGGGCGCGCCAATAATCGCTTCGGTCTTGAGCGCCGCCGCGATCAGCGTATCGAGATCAATGCCGGTTTCGATCCCCAGTTCCTGACACATGAACACTGCGTCTTCGGTGCTGATATTGCCAGCCGCGCGGGCATGGCCATGCCCGGCAAACGGACAGCCGCCAAGCCCGGCGATCGAGCTTTCGAACATGTCCACACCCATGCTCATGGCGGCGTACATGATGGCCAGGCCCATGCCGCGCGTGTCGTGGATGTGCATACCGATGCGCGCGCCGGGGGCCATGTCGCGCAAGGCGCCGATCATCCGTTTGGCGGCCTCGGGGTTGCCCCAACCCATAGTGTCGGCGATGATCAGTATTGGCACGGGAATGTCTTCTTCTTCGCACAGGTTCAGCAGGAAACGAAAATCGTCCAGCACCCGTTCCTGGGGTATGTCGCCCTCAAAATTGCAGCCAAAGGCGGTCATCACATAAGCCGCGTCCACGGTCAGGCCTTCGGCCTTGTAAAGCCGTATCCAATCGCGCTGTTTCTCACGCATTTCCAAGGATGATGCGTTGTTGTTCTGGCGTGAGAACGTGTCAGAAGGATAGAATAACAGGCGCGGATCAATGTCCACATTATGCGCCGTCAGCGCCTTGCGAAAGCCTTTGTCGTTCAGCCAGAGGGCGGTGTATTTCACCCCATCCACCCGTTTGATCCGCTGAAACAATTCGCCCGTATCGGCCATTTGCGGCACATATTTGGGGCTGACAAAGCTGCCCACCTGAATGCGTTTCAGGCCAGAGTCGGACAGTATGTCGATCAGTTCAATCCGTTCCTCGATGGGATAGACCTTTTTCTCGATCTGAAAGCCTTCACGCGGGCCTTCTTCGTGAATTTCCACGAACTTGGGAAAATCGCTCATGCTTGTGTTCCTTCTTCTTCGGTGATGTCGGCGATCACTTGCCCCCGATCCACCATTTGCCCCGGCTGCACCGTAATGTTGGCGGCGATGCCGTCGGCAGCGGCGCAGATTTTCAGCTCCATCTTCATTGATTCCATGATTGCCACCACATCACCTGCTGCAACCCGGTCGCCGGATTGCACTTTTACCGCGACGACTGCGCCGGTGAGCGGGGCGATGACCTGACGTTCGGCCACTCCATCTTCGCTTGCGTGCGCCAAGGGTGGCACCGCCTGAAAAGACAGCCGACCGTCTGGCGTGTTAAGCTCAATTTCCCCGTTCGACAACCGGCTTTCGATCATCAGCACCTCACCCGCATGGGTGATCTTCCAGCGGTTCTCGGATACTTCGCAACAGGTGAGGGACAGTGCGATATCATCACTGTCGTAAACGGTGAAATCGCCGCCATTACCGATGTGACTGACCCGCAAATCGTCTTCGTCGCTGCCATTGCCGGACAGGGCAACACGCTGACCGGCTTCAAGCGGATCACCACCAAGGCCCAGCCGCCAGCCGGTGAAGTGGTTGCGATTGTTCCACGGATTTGCGGCCCCCCCCGCGCGCCCGTCCATGACAAACAGCACCGCGGCCACAGCGCTCCAAAGGGCGGCGTGCGGTTGGGCTTGCGGCGTGGTCAGCGCGATTAGATTGGCGTCAATCCAGCGGGTATGCACCTGCATGGCGGCAAAATCATCGTCGCGGGTCAGTGCCAGCAGGAAATCACGGTTGGTGTCGACGCCGGTGACATTGGTGTGTTGCAAGGCCTGCGCCAGTTGCGCCAGTGCGGTTTCGCGGTCCGGGCCATGCACGATCAGTTTGGCAATCATCGGGTCATAAAACGGGCTGACACTGTCGCCCGTCTCGACACCAGAGTCGATACGGATACCTGACGGCAGGGAAAGCCCGGTGATCTGCCCGGTCGAGGGCGCAAATTGATTGGCCGGGTCTTCGGCGTAAAGGCGCGCCTCAATGGCGTGGCCGGTGCAGGTGATGTCGTCTTGGCTCAGACCCAGACCGCTGCCTTCGGCGATGCGCAATTGCAGCGCCACCAGATCAAGACCGGTGATCGCCTCGGTCACCGGGTGCTCCACCTGAATGCGCGGATTGACCTCAAGAAAGAAATATTCGCCGCCGACAACCAGAAATTCCACCGTGCCAAGGCTGCGATAATTCAGGCTTTGGCCCAGACGCACCGCATCACCCGCAATCCGGTCCAGCAGGTCGCGTGGCAGTCCCCATGCCGGGGCCTCTTCGATCACTTTCTGGTGGCGGCGTTGCAGGGTGCAATCGCGTTCAAACAGATGCACCACATGGCCTTGCCCGTCCCCGGCGATCTGAATTTCTACGTGGCGGGCATCGGGCAGGAAGCGTTCCAGCAACATGCCCTTAGAGCCAAACGTTGATTTCGCCTCGCGCAGGGCACCTTCGATGTCTTCGGCCAAAGTGGCCTCATTCTCGACCAACCGCTGGCCACGCCCACCGCCGCCGCCGACCGCCTTGAGAAGGATGGGCAGGCCCATGGCAAGCACCGCCTTAGCAATCTCGTCCGGGTCCGACAACGCACCTTTGTCACCCGGAATAACCGGTACACCGGCGGCAATGGCTGCGGTCTTGGCGCTGGCCTTGTCGCCGAATTTCTCGAGCGTTTCCGGGGTCGGGCCGATGAACGCCATGCCAGCCGCTTCGACTGCGCGGGCAAATTCGGGGTTTTCCGCCAGAAAGCCATAACCGGGATGAATCGCATCCGCCCCGGCGCGTTTGGCGGCGTCCAGAACCGCGTCGATCTTGAGGTAACTTTCCGCCGCCGGACCCGCACCGATCCAGATGCTTTGGCCAATGTCGCGCACATGTGCCGCACTTGCGTCCACGTCGGAATGGATGGCAACCGGGCGGGCGCCATGGGCACGGGCACCACGCGCCAACCGGCGGGCAATTTCGCCGCGATTGGCGACAAGGAGTGTTTTGATTTGCATGGTTTTCTCCTTCAGAACCGGAACACGCCAAAATTTGTCTCGACTTTCGGGCGACGCGACGCGACATCCAGCAACAAGGCCAGAACATCGCGGGTCTCGCCCGGGGTGATCACCCCGTCGGCCCAAAGGTTCGAGGCAAAGTTGTAGGCACTTTGAAAATCCTCGTATTCCTTGATGGTTGGGGCCTTGAACACCTTTTCGTCCTCATCGGTCCAGGTTTTACCCTCGCGTTCGTAGATCTTGGTTTTGACCTGCCACAGCACGCTGGCCGCCTGATCCGGCCCCATGATTGCCGACCGGCCCGTGGGCCACATGAACATCGCATCGGGCTGAAACGGGCGGCCCAGCATGGCCAAATACCCGGCCCCATAAGAACCGCCGGTGATGATGGTGAATTTTGGCACCCGCGCCGACGACATGGCGGTGATCATCTTGGCGCCGGCTTTGGCGATACCCGATTGTTCGGCGTCCTTGCCGACCATGAAACCAGTCACATCAACCAGAAACACCAGTGGAATATCACGTTGCACACAAAGCGAGATGAAATGCGTGACCTTAAAGGCCGCTTCCGGGAACAACACGCCGTTGTTGGCAATGATCCCAACCTCGTGGCCGTTGATCCGGCCCCAGCCGGTCATCACCGTATCGCCATATAATGGTTTGAATTCGTGAAACTCGGACCCGTCCAGCAGACGGGGTATGATCTCGCGGTTGTCAGTCGGCAGTTTGGTGTTGCTGCTGACAATACCGTGGATTTCCTCGATCGGATAGGCGGGTGGTTGCGGTGTCATGGGGGTTTTGCGGGGCTTGGCCACCTCGCCCAGATGCGAGACGATCTCACGGGTGATCGCCAGCGCATGGGCATCGTTTTCGGCCAGATGATCAGTCACACCCGAGACCGAGCTGTGCATCTTGCCGCCGCCCAGAGATTCCGCATCCGCCGTCTCGCCAGTGGCTGCAAAGGTAAGTTCCGGACCACCCAGATACATGAACCCCTGACCGCGCACGATCACCACCTCGTCACACAGCGCCGGGATATAGGCCCCGCCTGCGGTGCAGGCCCCCATCACTACGGCGATCTGCGGGATGCCGTCGCCGGACATGCCGACCTGCTGGTGAAAAATCGAACCGAACTGGCCTTCGTCGGGAAAGATGTTGGCAATGTCGGGCAGGAACCCACCGCCGGAATCAACCAGTGTGATCACCGGCAGGCGATTGTTCCAGGCAATCTTTTGCGCGCGCACATGTTTCTTGCAGGTCATGCCGAAATAGGTGCCGCCTTTGACGGTGGCATCATTGGCGATGATCATGCAGTGACGCCCTTCGACCATGCCGATCCCGGTGATGATCCCGGCCCCCGGCGGCACGCCGTCAAATTTACCAAGGGCGGCAAATTCACCCAGCTCCAGAAATGGCGATCCGGGGTCAAGCAGGCGTTCGACCCGTTCACGCGGCAGCATCTTGCCCTTTCCCACATGCCGGTCACGGGCCTTTTTCAGCCCGCCAAGGCGCTGTGCGCGGCGTAGTTCGTGCAGGTGGTCAATCGCCGCCTGGTAACTTTCCTTGTTGGCGGCAAACTGTTCGGACCCGGTGTTGAGTGTGCTTTTGAGAATGGTCATGGCAGGTCCGGGAACTCCCTCAGCACAAAGGCGACCTTGGCCGCCCCTGGCTTTTCAAATGTATCGGGCGCGACAATTGTCACATCCGCCTTGAACACCAGCGCATTGCGCAGCCGGGTTTCGATCAGTGATTTCAGGTAGGCGTCCTGGTCCGCTGCACGTTCTGTTCCGCGTTCGACAATGACCTTCAGCACGCCCTGGGTGGTGTGGCCGTCAAAATCGGCAACGATGCGCATGATACCGTTGGTATCAGGCACCAATTCGCGCACCACGCTGTTGATCGCCGAGGGAAAGACGTTAACGCCGCGCACGATCAGCATATCGTCAGTGCGCCCAGTACAGCGGATTTTTGCCCCCGTCCGCCCACAGCCGCAGGACATGCCCAGAACCTCGATATAATCGCCAGAGCGGAACCGCACCATCGGGCTGGCCTGACGGCCAAGGGCGGTATAGATCATCTCGCCTTTGGCGCCGGTTTCGAAGGGAATTATTTCGCCGCTTTCCGGGTCCAGCAATTCGGTGATGATGTAATCCATGCTGACCATATGCATGCCCGATTGTTCATCACATTCGGCCCAATAGGCCATGCCCAGATCGGTGCCGCCCAGCATTTCACAGCATTTGGCCCCCCAAAGCGCCTCCATGCGTTCACGGATCACCGGGATGCCGCCGCCAGGCTCTCCGCCGACGATCAGCCGTTCAACCCCAAGTTCAGACGCGTCCATACCCAGGATTTCCGGCGCTTTTTCGGCCAGGTGGATGACGAAATTTGGCGCACCGACAATGCAGCGCGGCCGCGTATCGGCCAGCGCACGCAACAATCGGTCAACCCCGCCATCAGCCCCGACAGGCACATCAATCGCGCCCATATATTGCAGCGATTGCAGCACCGGGATGCCGCCAACAAAGCCTTTGGCCATGGAAAACGCATGCAACGCCATGTCTCCGGGGCGGATGCCGTTGGCAAAGAAACACCGCGCGCTCATCTCGTGCCACATTTCGCAGTCGGGTTCGGTCAGGGCCACATATGAGGGGCTGCCAGTGGTGCCGCTTGAGGCCTGCATCTGGATGATATCGGACATGGGCGCGGCGCGGTGCAGCCCAAAGGGCGGCGCTGCGGCCAGGCTTTCGCGGACTTCGGATTTGACGGTGTAGGGCAGTTTTTGCAGGTGTTCGATGGTTTTGATATCGTCAAAATCCACCCCGGCGGCGGCAAATTTCTGCTGATAAAACGGCGAGTTTTGTTTGAGGTACGCCATCTGCGCCACCAGTTTTTCTTGCTGCAGCGCGCGCACCTTTTCTTGCGGCGCACGCTCAACCTCGTGCCAACTGGCATCGGACGCTTTTGCAAGCGCGTCGGCGCGGCGATACCGAATTGCGGTGTCCATGATCGTCTCCTTTTGGTTGTCGGCGGGCAGGCTAATACGAACGCGGCAGGCCCATCACATGCTCGCCGATATAGCTCAGGCACAGTTCGCGATTGACCGGTGCCGTGCGCAACAGCCGCATCAGCGGATAGTATTCATAGATGCCGGTGTCTTCGGTAAAGCCGGAGCCGCCATGCGCCTGAAGCGCCGCGTCCACGGCCTCGATCCCTGCCTCAGAGGCGGTATATTTAGCCATGTTCGACGAATGCCCGGCGGGAATATCGTTGTCGAATTCCCACGCGGCACGACGGCCCAGCAGGCTGGCAGCCTCGATATTGGCTTTGGCCTTGGCCAGCGGGTGCTGCAGGCCCTGATGCGCGCCGATCGGCTGGCCGAACACCACCCGTTCGGATGCGTATTCAACCGCCTTTTGCAGCGTAAACCGGCCTACGCCGGTGGCAATTGCCGCCACCAGAATGCGTTCGGGGTTAAGCGTGTCGAACAGGATGTTAAAGCCTTTGTCGACCTCGCCCACCACATCATCATGGGTCAGCTCAACGTCGTCAAAGAAGATGGTGAACTGTTCTTCCGGCACCGGGATCGACACTTTTACCCGTTGCAGATCAACCCCCTTTTTCTTGAGGTCCACAGCGAACAGTGTAAAGCCATCGGTCTTGCGCGACACCTGATCATGCGGCGTGGTGCGGGCCACCACAAGACAGTAATCGGCCACATCCGCCCCGGTGATAAAGGTCTTTTCGCCCGACAGGGAAAAGTTGTTGCCGTCGCGTTTGGCCACCGAGGTGATCTGCATCGAATTTGACCCGGCCCCCGGTTCGGTGATGGCAAAACAGAACTGGATATCACCGCGACAGGCAGCGGGCAGCAGCGTTTTCTTGTGAAACTCGGTGCCGTGGGTGGCGATATGGGACAATGACATGCACGGGCCGACCACCATCATCAGCATCGGAATACCGTTATTGGCCGTGCCTTCCATGAACAGCGCCATTTCCTGCATGCCAAGGCCGGCCCCGCCGTATTCTTCGGGCACCATCAGGCCAAGAAACCCATCTTTGGCGATGCGGTCAAACAGCGCCTGAGGGAACTTGTGATTGCGGGCGTGATCCAGCCAATAGTGGTGATCAAATTCCTTGGCCAACTGGTCGCCGTATTCGTAAATCTGGCGCTGTTCGTCGTTCAGGGTAAAGTCCATGTCAGGTCTCCGGGTCTATTGCTTGAAATCTGGGGTGCGACGGTTTTCAAAGGCGTCCAGCCCTTCGGCCAC
>NVQY01000165.1 GCA_002400675.1 Paracoccaceae bacterium
GGATCGCGGATCAGCGCGCGGGCCAGAGACAGCTTTTGCTTTTCGCCCCCCGACAACACTGGTGCCGGTTGATTCAGAAGGTCGCCCAGCCCCAGATCCTGCGCCAGTCGCGCCGCCTGTTCGCGCGCCTGCGCCTTGCTTACCCCGTGCAGCATCAACGGATAGGCGATGCAATCCACCACGCTGCGCCGCATCATGATCGGGGCCTGAAACACAAACGCTTGCCGGTCGCGCACCTCGGCCAGCGGCAGGTTCCATTCAAGCGTGCCAGCCGACAGCCGCTGAAGCCCGTGCATCAGGCGCAACAGGCTGGTTTTGCCGGCGCCATTCGGCCCCATCAGAATGGTGAATCCCTGCGCCGATATGGTCAGATCAATCGGCCCGACCAGAACCTTGCCGCGAATTTTGGCCACGGCACCCTGCATCCGCAACGGCAGGATCGACGCCCCCTCGCGGGTGCCGCTCAGCGCGCGTGGTGCGCGGTCGATCATTTGCAATGGGTGTCCTCGTGCGCTGAGCACCTGATTGTCCCGTCCAGTCCCGTTGGCAAAATCATGCGGCGATTGCCTGCCCGTGCCAAGCAGGAAATGGGATTGCCGCGCAATGACCCGCATCTGGTCGTCATTTTGGCCCGTTGGGGCAGGGCGGCGGGTGGATAGATCGACATTTTGTCCCGCTCTGTTGTCTCGGCCTCGGGGGGCTGCGCGAATCGCGCAGGCGCTACCGGCCTACCAGGTGCTGGAACGTTCCGTGCCGCTAAGGGTGTGGATCGCCAGATTGACCACCACGGCCATGCCGATCAACACCATGCCCAGCCCCATGGCAAAGGCGAAATCGCCGCGTCCGGTTTCCAAAGCGATGGCGGTGGTCAGTACCCGCGTGGCGTGTTCGATATTGCCGCCGACGATCATGATCGCGCCAACTTCGCCTACCGCGCGCCCGAACCCGGCCAGCATCGCCGTCAGCAACGCACGCCGCCCGTCCCACAACAGCGACGAAATCCGCTGCCCCCGTGTGGCATTCAGCGAGATCAGCAGATCGTGGTATTCGGCCCAGAGATCGCGAATGGTCTGATGCGAGATCGACGCGATCAGCGGGGTGATGATCAACACCTGTGCGATAATCATCGCCGAGGGCGTGAACAACAGCCCCATCCCGCCAAACGGCCCGGCGCGCGACAGCAACATATAGACAAACAGCCCCACCACCACCGGTGGCAGACCCATCAATGCGTTGAGAATGGCAATCACGCTGCGCCGGTGGCGAAACCGGTTCACCGCCAGCCACGCCCCCATCGGCAGGCCCATGACAGAGGCGATGACAACCGCGCTAAGGGTCACCTTCAGCGACAGGAAAATGATCTCCATCAGGTCCGGGTCCAGCGTGATAATCAGCCAGCCGGCCTCGCGCATGCCTTGAAATATCTCATCCATCTGTTCGCCCCGAATGTCCCGGCGCGATAACAGGCCTTCTGTGCCCCGGTGTCAACGCCTCTGGCTGCGGGGGTGCCCGGATTGGTCCCCGTTTGATCCGGCAGGCAGGGTCATCAGGGCACAAAATCGCAGCGCCAAGGCGTCACGATGGCCGCTAAGTCATTGAATTGTAGGGGTAGTGGCGGAGAGACAGGGATTCGAACCCTGGGAACCCTTGCAGGCTCAACGGTTTTCGAGACCGCCCCGTTCGACCACTCCGGCACCTCTCCGCGGGGGTCTGGTGGAAGCTGCATTTAGTCGGGAATGAACCGCGTGGCAAGGGCCGTTTTCGACGATCTCGCTTTTCGATTGCCCATCGCTGTAAATGGCTTACCTTTGGGGCCATGAAAAACACGCTGATCTGCAATCGCTTGCCCCGCAATCGCCGGCCTTTGGCCGTTCAAATCCCATTTCCAACCCGGTTGCTGACCGGATTTATGGCCGCGTTTCTGGCCCTTATGTTGGTCGCTTTGCCGGGGACCACGCCCGTACAGGCCGCCGAACGCGCCAAGGTCGAGGCCTTTTTGCTGATCACCGGCTTTGACGTCGCGCTTGATTCGATATCGCAATCGGCGGCCAACGCCCCGGCGATGCTGGGAATGAAGGACAAAGATTTCAGCAACGAATGGAACCTGCTGGCGGGGCGGGTGTTCAACCAGAAAGTCATGCGAACGCTGGCCACCGATATCTTAGAGGCCACCCTGTCGGACGAGGCCCTGAACCACGCGGCGGCGTTTTATGCCAGCGATCTGGGACAACGGCTGGTCGCGGTAGAGAACGCCTCGCAACTGATGCAGGACGATGAGGCCAAGCGTGCCGAGGGGCAACAGATCGTCGCCGATATGGTGGCCACGGGCGCGCCCCGGCTTGAGCTGATAAAACGCATGAACCGGGCGGTCGGCGGGGCCGATTTCTCGGTTCAGGCATTGCAGGAAATTCAGGTGCGGTTCCTGTTGGCGGCCAGTGCGGCCGGGGTGATCGCGCTAAAGGTCGACGCCGAAGAGTTGCGCGCGATGATGCAGGCGCAGGAAGGCGATTTGCGCCTGTCCTTGCAAAAATCCGCCCTTGTGGGGGCCGCCTATACCTATCGCGACATGTCGGACGCCGACATCGAGGCCTATTCAGAAGCGCTGGAACAGCCGCTGATGCAGGAGGTGTATGAGTTGCTGAACGCGGTGCAGTACGAAATCATGGCCAACCGGTTCGAAGTGCTGGCCACCAAGATGGCCGAACTGAACCCGTCGCAGGACCTGTAGATATGCGCATTCCCATGCAACTGGCCCGGATGCTGACCGGGGGGCTGGCTGGCGTACTCGTTGGGCTGATCGTGACCATCGCATCCCCCGTGGCCGCCTCGCAGGCTGACCGGCTGGCGGATATCTTGCGGATCGGCGAAGTGATCGACCTGATGCGCGACGAAGGCCGCGCCTTTGGCATAGAGCTGAACAACGACATGCTGGGCGGGCAGGGCGGCGCGATATGGGCGGCGCAGATCGACCGGATTTATGACCGCGACGTGATGGAAACCGCCGTGCGCCGCGCCCTCGCTGACCGGATGGACAGCGACGACATCGCCCGTTCCATCGCCTTTTACGACACGCCCCTTGGCCAACGCATCCTGACGCTGGAAACCTCTGCCCGACAGGCCATGGCCGACAGCACGGTCGAGGAAATCGCCCGCGCCACTTACCGCGAACTGAAACAAGAGGGCGACCCGCGGTTTGTCGAAATCACCCGGTTCATCGAGATCAACGACCTGTTGGAACGCAACGTGACCGGCGCGCTGAATGCCTCTTACCACTTTATGCGCGGCCTTGCCGAGGGCGGGTCCGTCACCATGAGCGAGTCTGAAATGACGGCCGATGTCTGGTCGCAAGAGGACGAAACCCGCAGCGATACCGAAAGCTGGCTGTATGGGTTCCTGATCCTGGCCTATGGCCCGCTTAGCGACGACGACTTTGACGCCTATATCGTGTTTTCCGAAACCGACGCGGGGCAGATCCTGAATGCGGCACTGTTTGACGGGTTCGATGAAATGTATCTGGACATCTCGCATGCGCTGGGGCTGATGGTGGCACGGGCGCTGGAAACCAGCGATCTTTGACGCTATCTTTAACGCTGTGGTTTCGTGATCGCGCAGGCGGTTGACACCCCCCATCAGGCAGGTCATAGCGCGCATCCCGGCCAGAGGTTTCTAGCCGGGTTTTGCAATCATTACGCCCAATATGGGGCGCGCAGTTCGCGGTGGCCCAGAGGGTCGCAAACGCCCGGTCAAACGGGGACCACAGAACGCGAAAACAAAGAAAAGGAACGACCTCATGTTCGCGGTCATCAAAACCGGCGGCAAACAGTATAAAGTACACTCAGGGGATTTTCTCCGGGTCGAAAAACTGATTGCAGACGCTGGCGAAACTGTACAGTTCAACGAAATTCTGATGCTGGGCGGCGATAGCCCGGTGATCGGCGCGCCCATGATCGAAGGGGCCGGCGTTCAGGCCGAAGTGGTCGATCAGATCAAAGGCGACAAGGTCATCCATTTCGTCAAGCGGCGTCGTAAGCATTCGTCCAAGCGCACCAAGGGCCACCGTCAAAAGCTGACGCTGGTGAAGATCACCGACATCCTGCCCTCGGGTGCCGATAAATCCGGCATCAAGGCAGCTGTCGGGTCGGTTTCCGGTGTTGCCGTAGAGGCCGCCGCACCCGCCAAGACGAAAGCCGCAGTAGCCCCTGCGGCCGCGTCCGACGATTTGACCCAGTTGACCGGTGTCGGCCCCGCCGCCGCCAAAAAACTGGTCGAGGCTGGTCTGACCAGCTTTGCACAGGTTGCGGCATTGTCGGCAGACGGCATTGCTGCTATCGACGCGATCAAAATCAAGCCAGAGTGGGTCGAACAGGCCGCTGAACTGGCCAAAGGTTAAGGAGAACCGAGATGGCACATAAAAAAGCAGGTGGTTCCTCCCGCAACGGCCGCGACTCTGCGGGTCGTCGCCTTGGTGTGAAACTGTACGGCGGTCAGGCCGCCATTCCCGGCAACATCATCGTTCGTCAGCGCGGCACCAAATTCTGGCCGGGCGAAGGCGTGGGCATGGGCAAAGATCACACGATCTTTGCCGTGGTCGATGGTGCCGTCACCTTCCACAAAGGTCTCAAAAACCGAACCTTCATTTCGGTCCTGCCAATGGCGGAGGCCGCCGAATAAGCCGCACCCGAAGGTTAAGAAAATATTCAGGGGGATCGGCGAAAACGCCGGTTCCCCTTTTTTGTTGTTTCACAGGTAATTTTCATGTCCGTTGCCATCGCCTCTTTTGCCGTCTTTGCTGCCTCGCAGGTGGGCACGCCCGGTCCGGCCAACATGGCTTTGCTGACCACCGGCGCGCGCTTTGGTCTGCGCTCGGCGCTGCCGTTTGTCGGCGGTGTGGTGCTGGGTAAGCAACTTGTGATCTGGCCCGTGGGGCTGGGGTTGATGCAGGTCGCGCAAAGCGCACCGTGGGTGTTCGAGACGCTAAAGTGGGTCTCTGCCGGCTATATCTGCTGGCTGGCGTGGCGGGTTGCCAACATGCGCCTGTCAACCGCCGGGCAGATGGGCCAACCCCCTGGTTTCATGGCCGGATTGTTGGTGCATCCGCTGAACCCCAAGGTCTGGGCGATGATCGTCACCGGCTTTACCGCGTTCACCGCCCCCGGCACACCCGCGTTGCAGGCCACGGCGACAATCGCGGCCATCCTGATCGGCTGGCAGGTGATCCTGCACCCGATCTGGACCTATGCGGGCGCGCGCATCGCGACACTGGTTGCAGGAACGCCCATTGAGGCATACCTGATGTGGACATTGGCGGCCCTGACCGTCCTGTCCGTTCTTTTTGTGTTGTTCTGAGGGAGGGACACTTTGAATGAAACTGGATCAGATTATAAATCAGCCGGTGGTCGAAACCGACCGCTTTGACCTGCGCCCGCTGCGCCGGTCCGACAAGGGGCTGATCGAGCTGTATTTTGGCGATGAACGGGTGGCGCGGATGACCAAATCCATCGCCCATCCCCTGCCGCCCGGTGCCACCGAGGCCTATATCGCCCGTTGCATGTCCGACGAACGCGCGGAAGATATCTGGGCCATCGACGGCACCAAATCCGGCGGTGCCGAAGTGATGGGGCTGATCAGCCTGGAAAAGCTGGACCGCGATCAGTCCGAAGTCAGCTTTATCATCGCCCCGGTCTACTGGAACACTGGCCTTGCCTCGCAGGCGGTTGAGGCGATGGTGGTGAACAACCCGTTGCACAGCGCCACCATGTTTGCGACTGTGTTTCAGGACAATCCGGCCTCGGCGCGGGTGCTGACCCATTGCGGTTTCGCCTACCTCGGCGACGCCGAAAGCTTTTCAGTGGCCCGCGACACTACGGTTGCGACCTGGACCTATAGCCGAAAACTCTGATTAACCAGGCCTTTACCAACCCCCGGCCTTTGCGTTAGGAACCTCGCATGAAATTTCTCGATCTCGCAAAGGTCTATATCCGCTCGGGCGGCGGTGGCGGTGGCTGTGTCAGCTTCCGGCGCGAAAAGTATATCGAATACGGCGGCCCCAACGGTGGTGACGGCGGCCGGGGCGGTTCGGTGCGTGCGCAAGCGGTGCAAGGCCTTAACACGCTGATTGATTTCCGCTATCAGCAACATTTCTTTGCCAAAAGCGGCCAACCCGGCATGGGTAAGCAACGCACGGGCAAGGACGGTGACGACATTGTACTGCGGGTGCCTGTGGGCACCGAAATCCTTGACGAGGATCAGGAAACGGTAATTGCCGATCTCGCCGAAGAGGGGCAGGTGGTCGATCTCGCGCGTGGCGGCAACGGTGGCTTTGGCAACCTGCATTTCAAATCCTCGACCAATCAGGCACCGCGCCGCGCCAACCCCGGTCAGGAAGGCGTCGAACGTACCCTGTGGCTGCGCCTGAAACTGATCGCCGACGTCGGCCTGCTGGGCATGCCCAACGCCGGCAAATCCACCTTTCTGGCCGCGACTTCGAACGCGCGGCCCAAGATCGCTGACTACCCGTTCACCACGCTGCACCCTAATCTGGGCGTGGTCGGCGTGGACAATGTGGAATTCGTGATCGCCGACATCCCGGGCCTGATCGCCGGTGCCCACGAAGGGCGCGGCATCGGCGACCGGTTCCTTGGCCACGTCGAACGCTGCTCGGTGCTGCTGCATCTGGTCGACGCCACCTCTGCGGATGTGGCCGAAGATTACCAAACCATCATCACCGAACTCGAAGCCTACGGTGGCCACCTTGCCGACAAGCACCGCGTCACCGTGCTCAACAAAGTGGACGCGCTGGACGACGATGAACGCGCCACAAAACTGGCCGAGCTGAAAGCCGCCAGCAACGGCCCCGTTCTGATCATGTCCGGCGTCAGCCGCGAAGGTGTGACGGACGTATTGCGCGCCCTGCGCAGCGAGATTGACGAAGACAAACTGCGCCTCAACCCCGCCCCCGAGGAAACCCAATGGCAACCCTGACCGGGGCGCGCCGAATTGTTGTCAAAATCGGATCGGCGCTTTTGGTTGATCGCAAAACCGGTGACCTGCGCGGCGACTGGCTGCATTCGCTGGCCGCCGATGTGGCAGTGCTGAAAGGGCAGGGGGCCGACGTCATCCTTGTCTCCTCCGGGTCCATTGCCCTGGGGCGCGAAGTGCTGAGCCTCACCCAATCGGATCTGCCGCTGGAACAATCCCAGGCCGCCGCCGCGGTCGGCCAGATCCGCCTCGCGCGCGCCTACGAACAGGCGCTTGCCCCGCATGACATCACCACTGGGCAGGTTCTGGTGACATTGGAAGACAGCACCAACCGGCGGCGCTATCTCAATACGCGTGCTACCATGGAAACTCTGCTGGGCTTCGGTGTGGTGCCAATCGTCAATGAAAACGACACCATCGCCACGGACGAAATCCGCTACGGCGACAACGACCGGCTGGCCGCACAAATCGCCGTCACCACCGGGGCCGACCTGCTGATCCTGCTGTCGGACGTGGACGGCTTCTATACCGCCAACCCCGGCGACGATCCAACCGCGCGCCACCTAGCGCAAATCGACGAGATCACCCCCGAAATCGAAGCCATGGCCGGCGATGCCGGATCAGGCCTGTCCAAGGGCGGTATGAAAACCAAACTGATGGCCGCGCGCATGGCCACGGCAGCGGGTTGCGCCATGATGATCGCCCAAGGCTTCCCGATGAACCCGCTGGCCGCCCTGCAAAACGGCGCGCCCAACACCACATTCCGCGCCCAGATTGACCCGCGCACCGCGCGCAAACGCTGGATCGCCTCGATGAAACCCAAAGGTGCGCTAACCCTCGACGCCGGCGCCACCGCCGCCCTTTCGCGTGGCAAAAGCCTGCTGCCGGCCGGGGTCACAAAAGTCTCCGGAACCTTCGGGCGTGGTGAACCGGTCGAAATCCTCGACCCCTCGGGGCGCGCCCTAGGCCAAGGCCTGACCCGCTACACCGCCCCCGAAGCCACGGCGATAAAGGGGCAAAAATCAACCGAGATCGAAACAATCCTCGGCTACCCGGGCCGCTCCACCTTGATCCACCGCGATGATATGGCACTATGACCCCGGCTTCTTCTGTTTGCTAAATATCCCCGCCGGAGGCTTAAATTCTCTTTGCCCCACCCAACCAAGGGACACCCCGCGATGAAAGACACCACCGATATCCCCGCCCTGATGGCCGCCATCGGCACCCACGCCAAAGCCGCCAGCGCCACGCTGGCTTTTGCCACCCCGGACCAGAAACGCACGGCCCTTCGCGCCGCCGCCGCCGCGGTCTGGGAAACCCGCGCCGACATCATCGCCGCCAATGCGCAGGACATGGACTACGCTCGCGCCAAAGACCTCAGCCCGGCGATGCTCGACCGGCTGATGCTGGACGAGGACCGCATCGCCGGCATCGTGTCAGGCCTGCGCGCGGTGGCCGACCAACCCGACCCCGTGGGCGAGGTAACGGCAGAGTGGGACATGCCCTCGGGCCTCAACATCCAGCGCGTGCGCACGCCGTTAGGTGTGATCGGCGTGATCTACGAAAGCCGCCCCAACGTGACGGCGGACGCCGGCGCGCTGTGCCTCAAGGCTGGCAACGCGGTGATCCTGCGGGGTGGCTCAGAAAGCTTTCATTCCTCCAGTGCGATCCACGCCTGTCTTGTCACCGGCCTGCGTGCCGCCGACCTGCCCGAGGACGCGATTCAACTGGTGCCGACCCGCGACCGCGCCGCTGTGTCTGAACTGCTGACCATGACCGACACTGTTGATGTCATCGTCCCGCGTGGCGGCAAGGGGCTGGTCGGGCTGGTCCAACGCGAAGCCCGCGTGCCAGTCTTTGCCCATCTTGAAGGCATCGTGCACATCTACATCGACGAATCCGCCGACCCGCAAAAGGTGCTGGACGTGGTGCTGAACGCCAAAACCCGCCGCACCGGTATCTGTGGTGCCGCCGAATGCCTGCTGATCCACCGGGATGTGGCCGAAACCCTGGGCCGTGACGTCATCACCGCCCTGATTGCCACCGGAGTCGAGGTGCGCGCCGGTGCCGGCCTTGACCAGATAGACGGCACCACCAAGGCGCAGGACACAGACTGGGGCACCGAATTCCTAGACATGATCATCGCCGCGCGCGTGGTGGATGACATCGACGGGGCCATCGCCCACATCCGCCAATACGGCTCGAACCACACCGATTGCATCCTCGCCGAAGACCCCACCGCCGCCGCGCATTTCTTTGAACGGCTGGACAGCGCGATCCTGATGCACAACGCCTCGACCCAGTTTGCTGACGGCGGAGAATTTGGCATGGGCGCAGAGATCGGCATCGCCACCGGGAAATTGCATGCGCGTGGCCCGGTTGGCTCGGCGCAACTGACCAGTTTCAAGTATCTGGTGCGCGGCAACGGTACGGTACGCGCCTAACCTGCGCGCGCGAAGGCTCAGAACCGCAGGGTGATCCCGGTCTCGTCACAGGCCATGCGCACCTTGCGCCCAAGATCGGCGGCGGCGGCGGGCAATAGCGCAAACTGCACCAGCGCCGGGGTGATCTCGGTCGTGCCATTGCCCGACAGGCCGTCCCATAACCCCTGATCAACGTTCATCTTTTGCGCCTTGCCGGTCACCGTCCATGTGCCACCCTCGACCATAATCCGCACCTCGCCGCCAAAGGGCAGGGCGGTCTCGACACATTGCAACGCCAGAAACGCCAGCCGCACCTCGCCGCGCGATTGCCCCTCAAGCGGACCCCACGCCACACTTAGCCGTCCGCCGCGGTTCAGATCCTCCAGCACCGAGACCACCTCGGGGCGCCCCATGATCTGCTCACCGGCGGCCCCGTAAGCGATGCGAAAAAACCGGATGCGCGCGCCTGCATTGCCCACCGAATCGGCGATCAGGTCCATTTCCGGCCCCTGCACCCCGCCAGTGAGATCCAGCAGTTCCAGCCCATTGGTAATGGCCCCGATCGGGCTGATCAGATCGTGGCAGATTCGCGACCCTATCAGCGACGCAAGATTGACGTTACTATCGCCCATGACCTTATCCCTTTGATATGGCCGCATACCGGCCCAGATCCTGAATCGGACCCTTATGACTAACCTCAATGCCATTCTGGCACCCGGCATGATTGTACGCCACCCCAATTTCCCCGAGTGGGGCAGGGGGCAGGTGCAATCAAGCATCGGCACCAAGATCACCGTGAACTTTCCCGAAGTCGGCAAAGTTGTCATCGACGCCACAAGGATCGCGCTTGTTCCGCTCTTTGATCCCTGAAACTGGTTGACGATGTGTTAACGCCCCCGATCAATCACGGCCTTCCATTGCAAATACCGCTCGTTTCACGCTATCTGCGCGAAATCCCGCCAACCAAGATCAATGCCGGACCTTACACATGCCTGAAACCGGGCCATCCTTCAGCGTCAGACTGGCCGAAACGCCGCAAGACCTGCGTGCCGCGCAGGCGCTGCGCTATGACGTGTTTGTGCGCGAACTGGGCGGCACCGGGGCCATGGTCGACCATGACGCGGGGCTTGAGCGCGACCATTTCGACGCGCATTTTGATCATATGCTGTTGATTGACAACACGAATACCCAACTCGCCGGGGTGTACCGCCTTTTGCGATGTGATCAGGCGCGCGCGGCGGGGCAGTTCTATTCCGAGGATGAATATGACCTTGGAGTGCTGAAATCCGATGGTCGCAAACTGTTGGAACTGGGCCGTTCCTGCGTGCACCGCGACTATCGCGGCGGCATGGCAATGTACCACCTGTGGACCGGGCTGGCGGCCTATGTGGCGGATCATGACATCGGTATCCTGTTTGGCGTGGCCAGCTTTCATGGCAGCAACCCCGATGCGCTGGCCGCCCCTCTGTCGTTGCTGCATCACAACCACCTTGCCCCGCGCGACCTGCGGGTTTTTGCCCGGGCGGAGCATTTTCAGCCGATGGATCTCATCCCCCCGGCAAGCCTTGAGCGGCGCGCCGCAATGCTGGCGGTGCCGGCCCTGATCAAGGCGTACCTGCGGCTGGGCGGCTTTGTCGGCGAGGGCGCCTATGTTGACCGCGATTTCAACACCGTCGATGTCTGTCTGGTGATGGACACCGCCCGCATGAACCAGCGGCAAAAGCGGATTTACAGCCGGGGAACACCCCGCATGAGTCCGCGATGAGCCCGACCTGGGACAGCACCGACCCGCCCGAGGATCAGGCGATTTCACCATTGGGATGGGCGCGCGCCCTGCTGCGTGGTGCGGTGCTGGCGGGGCTGGTATTCGGCGCGCTTGTGGTGCTGTTGCTGGTGCGGCTGGTGGAACGTCCGCTGTTTGGCCTGCACCGGCCCGTCACGCCGTTCATTACCCAGTTTGTGTGCCGCAATGCGTTTCGCATCCTTGGCATGGGGTTTTCCACCTCGGGTGATCTGATGCGCCAACCGGGCGCGGTGGTGGCCAATCATTCGTCGTGGCTGGATATTTTCACGCTGAATGCGCGCAAACGGATTTACTTTGTCTCCAAGGCCGAGGTGGCGAAATGGCCCGGCATCGGCTGGCTCGCGCGCGCCACCGGAACGGTGTTCATCGAACGCAACCCGCGTCGGGCGGTTGAGCAGACCGATATGTTCCGCCAGCGGCTTTTGGCTGGGCATAAACTATTGTTTTTTCCCGAAGGTACGTCCTCAGACGGAATGCGGGTTTTGCCATTTAAATCAACGCTTTTCGCGGCGCTCTTAACCCCGGAACTACGCGATATCCTGTTTGTTCAGCCGGTCACGGTGATCTACCACGCGCCCAAGGGGAAATCGCCGCGATATTACGGCTGGTGGGGGGATATGGAG
>NVQY01000166.1 GCA_002400675.1 Paracoccaceae bacterium
GGGCAAGCCATCGCACCCCTGCGCAAAGCCGTAGCGCTTAAGCCCTCCGCACCCTTGCTTGAAGTCGCCCTGGGGCAGGCCTTGGCGCAGGCTTTGGGCGACAAACGTGGCATCCGGCGTTATGGCGCGTGTCATTTGCCGATGGACGACGCGCAGGTGCGTTGTGCGCTGGACCTGTCGGGGCGGCCATTTCTGGTATGGAACGTGGACATCGCCGCGCAAAAGATCGGCAGTTTCGACACCGAACTGGTGCGCGAGTTCTTTCAGGCGCTGGCCACGCACGGCGGCATCACCCTGCATGTGGATCGCCTGCACGGGTTCAACGCGCATCACATCGCCGAAGCCGCATTCAAATCGGTCGCGCGCGCGTTGCGCGAGGCGGTTGAGACCGATCCGCGCAAATCAGATGCGGTGCCGTCCACCAAGGGCGCCCTTTGACGCGGTATAACCCATACGGTCAATTCGTGGAAAGCAGGGCACCCGCCCCGGCGCGGCGACGCATCAACCATTCGACCGCGATCAGGTTGGGCACCCAGCAGGCCCAGGCAATAACCTGATAGGCCATTGCCTGATCAATGCCGGTGGCAACTGGTATCAACAGGTACAATCGCAACGTCACCGCAGAAAAGCTAAGCGCCACCGACCGGAGCATCCAGCGCCGGTGCGCATCAATGTAGCCCGCACGCGCCTGAAGGATGCCCCATCCGGTGGTCCCGACCCAGACCACAGCCAGCATGCCGAACCCCCAGGCCGCTCCCGCCCCGGCGTGCGTGCCCATTGCCATGACCAGCCCGCCAGCACCAGCCAGCAGCACCATCACCCCATAAGTTCGCCCCACCCAGCGGTGAAGGGCCGGCCGCCGCATGCGTAAAGAGCGCCACAACTGGAACGGGGTCAGCGCCAGTGCAACCGGGGCCAGCAGGATATGCGCATAAAAGGCAATCTGGCTTTCAATCGCGTGATAGGCGACAAACGCCATTGATGTGTTCACCCCCAGAATCAGAAAGCGCCAGGACGCCAGCGCCACTGCCAACGAAAGGGTCCAGAACAGACCCACCCGAATTCGCGAAAACTTTCCCATCGTGCATTTCCCCCTGCTTGGTTGTCGCCGTTTGGATTGCCAGCGATCTATCTGAAACATTGATGAAAACCGTATTTTCCCTGTAGCGTCAAGTTTTGGTGCCACGCGGTGGGCGGAAGTGGGCAGTTGGCGTTCTTGCTTGGATTTTCGGGCAACCTCGCCTAAGGGCTTGGGGGAACAAGAATCCAAGGAAGTCAGATGCTCACTGCGATCATTGATTACGAAAGCGGCAACCTGCATTCGGCCGAAAAGGCATTTCAGCGTATGGCCAAAGAGGCGGACGCCGGTCAGGTGGTGGTCACGTCCGATGCCGATGTGGTGGCGCGCGCCGACCGGGTTGTGTTGCCGGGCGACGGCGCGTTCCCGGCCTGTGCGGCGGCCTTGCGCGGCCACTCTGGCCTGTTTGACGCCCTGCGCGAAGCGGTTGAACAACGCGGGCGGCCATTCCTTGGCATCTGTGTTGGGATGCAGTTGATGGCCAGTTGGGGGCGCGAATATCGCGACACTAAGGGGCTGGGCTGGATCGACGGCGAGATCGTCGAAATCACCCCGTCCGATCCGGGCATGAAAGTGCCGCATATGGGCTGGAACGATCTGGTGATAGACCAGCCGCATCCGGTGTTTGACGGGATAAAAACCGGCGATCACGCCTATTTTGTGCACTCATATCAGTTCAGTGTCACCGACCCGGCGGACCGGCTGGCGCATGTTGACTATGGCGGAGATGTCACGGCAGTCGTCTGCCGGGGCACCATGCTGGGGATGCAGTTTCACCCCGAGAAAAGTCAGGCCACCGGGCTGCGGATGATCGCCAATTTCCTGCGTTGGGCACCCTGAGCGGTTAGCCTTCAGAAACTGGCAAGACGCTGGAGAATCCAGAACACCGACAGCCCGCCGATGGCATAAGGCGGCACCGCCCAGGCCCATGGCCACGGGGTTTTGTGATACCGGTTCATCGCCCAGGTTCCGGCGGCGATGATCAGCAGGACGATGGCAATAAAGAACAACTGGCCCAGTTCGACGCCCACATTAAAGAACAACAAGGCAATCGGAATCGAACTTTCGGGCAGGCCGATCTGCGCCAGCGCCCCGGCAAACCCAAACCCGTGTAACAGACCAAAGGTAAAGGCGACGACCCAGGGGAACCTCTCGGTCAGGCCGGCGTGGCCTTGTCGCCCATGCACGATCTCGGCGGCGACAAACATGATGCTAAGCGCGATCGTCGCCTCGATCGGCGGGCTGGGCAGGTTGATAAAGCCAAGCGTCGCCCCGGCCAGCGTCAGGCTGTGGGCCACGGTAAAGGCGGTGACCGTCATGACCAAACGGCGGATGCCCTTGACCAGCAACAACAGGGCCAGAACGAACACCAGATGATCGACGCCGCTTAGGATATGTTTAAAGCCAAGCACCAGATAGGCGCGCACCACCTCTAACGAACTGGGCTGGGTGGGAACCTGAAAACCGGGATTATCCGGGGTCAGACGATGGGTCTCGCCGCGCCCGTCCGCGAAATCATAGCGCACCAGAACGTCGGTGCGCGACGCCCCCAGCTTGTCGATGCGCACCTCCTGCCCTTCCAGCCCGCCTTCGCAGCGGGTGGTCCAGCGCGACACAAACGCCGCCCCGTCCCAGACCGGGTCGGGGGCCGCGCGGGTGGCGCAGTTTTGCGGCAGGATCGCGGTGATATCCATCGGGCGCGCCTGCACGCCGGGCACCTTCCAGAGCACCGCATACTGGTCATTGCCCAGCAGGCGGATTTCCAGATAGCCCGGTTGCAACGCGTGCGCCGACACCGACGCCGCCCCGAACAACGCCGCCATCACCGTCAGGATCAACGCCACGACAAGACGGGAAAACACCCCGGCTACGGTCATTGCGAGACCACCTGTGCCCCGTCGCCGCGATCAATCTTGACCACATAGCGCGCGCGCCGTGTCGCGTAATCGCGATCCTGAATCTCGCCGCGTTTGGCGGTGCGCCAGTCGCGCAGCACCAGCGGGCGCACTTCGGCCAATTTTGGGGCCTGCGCCGGCAAAACCTCCAGCACCCGCACCACATGCACGCCGTAGGTAGACATCACCGGGCCGGTCCAGATCATCGGCTCCAGCGCCGACACTTTGTCAAAAAAGCCACGGCCAAACACCCCGCTGACCGCATCCGAGGTGGCCAGCCCAAGCTGCACGGGCAGTTGGCTGCGCGGGCCGATGGTGTAAAGGTCAGTCTCTGGCTTGGCGCGCAGTTGCGCCAGCAGGCCGTCAACCAAAGCCCCGTCGGCGTTTTCGCCCAGATAGACCTGTTCAAACGCAACCCGCGGTTTCTGCATGTAATCGACGATATTGGCGCTATAGAAATCCTGTAACTCTTTGTCGGTGGGTTCCAGCACGCTGGAAGCACTGTCCATCAGGAACTCCATCTTCAGACGCATCCGCCGTTTGACCAGCGCGTCGCCCTGATCCAACCCCAGCTTGACCGCCTCGCGGTAATAGATTTCCTCGCGAACGGCATCGTCGATCAACGAATTCAACTCGTCCTCGTCCGGTTCACGTTTCCACACACCGACAAACCCGGCGCGGATGCGCTCAATGCTTTTGGGGGTGATGGTGATCACATTGGGCGGCGGGGCCGAGGCCGAAGGGTTCATGGCATCGTAAACCACGAACATCAGCGCGCCAATCACCAGGAAATGGATAAGCGGCTCCCGAAGGAGCCGCGAAATCATCGGTTTCATAAGGGTCTACTTTCAGGACGCCGTTGGCGTATACCAGATCGGCGAGGTATAGGCGCGTTCCTGAATGGATGTCGGCGTGCCCTCTGGGATCTCTACGCCATAGCGAAAAGCGTCATAGGTGGTCCAGCGTGGGGTGGGAATTTCCAGAACCCGCACGTAATAGAACGCCTTTTGATCCGCGTCGAATTCCGGGTCTGACCAGACCGTGGCCAGTTCCGACGCGCCGATGGTATTCAGCCAGTTGGCGTTGGCCACGTCCACGGTGTTGCCGACGGCGGGCAGTTTGCCGTTTGCGTCAGGCTCGCGGTTGTCGGACCACGCGATGTCGTAAACCCGTTCCTGAGTCACGCCATTGGCGTCCAGCCAGCCTTTGACCATCTGCAACCGGTCCAGATTGGCCCCGATTGGGTCACGCAGCGCATAAACCATGAAACTGGGGGCTTTTGCGTCATCGGGCATGGTGCGCAGATCGCCGCCCATGGGCACACCTTTGGCATAGCCGATTGTCGCCGGGGTGCGGTTGTTGATGTCGTTGTCGGTAAAGTCCCACCCTCCAAACATGCGCACACGCATGCGCGGACCAGTGGTGCCGTAGACCTCTTTGCGCAACACCGCGTCAAAGATCGACGCGCGGGTGTTTTCATTGGCCCAGACCGCAGCGATGCCGCCCGCGACCAACTGCCAGTCCATGATCTGTGCTTTGTCTGTTTTGGTAAAGAAACGGGTCATACGTTCGGGGCTTGGCTCGGTGCCCGGATGCTTGCCGTAAAAGTTATTCTCTTCGATCGAGGCCAGCGACGTGTGGCTGTCGGTCGCGCCGATCAGGCCGAACTTGTAGGGGTTGATGCCCAGTTTGGCTTCGATTTCCAGACCGCGTTTCAGGCCAGACCGGGCGTATTCCCCCGCCAGCATGTCGTCGGTCTTGGCCTCGGACAGGTCAAGATTGCCCGCATCCCATGTCTCAAAGTCGGCAAATTCGTCATCGGGGGACAACAGCGGGTGCGCCTCTCCGTCGCCCTTGATCTGGGTGGCCTCATAGACCGGCTCCCATTTGGCGCGCTGGGTGACATAGGATTCATCCAGTTTGGTGCCGTCATACTGGGCCTCAAGCGGGAACATGATGCCGTTGGACAGGTTGCCGTTATGGGCAATCGCCAGAATCTCTCCGCCGGTGTTTTCCTCATAGTTGGCCAGATACTTCCACAGATCGCGGGGGTTCGGGCTGCCTTGGGGGGCGGTCATGGTGTAGGGCACGACCTGCGACGTGCGCACGGCCCCGTCACGCATCATCACCACGCGGTGCATGTTGTTGCCCTTGATCAGCGAGGTCCATTCAAAGCCGATAAAGGCGGTAAAGGTGCCGGGATCGTTGAATTCCTCGGCGTCGGCGATCACCTTTTCCCACAGGTTCTTGTAGTTTTTGGTGCCGGGCATGTAGTTCGCCAGCATCGCCGGTTCCATCGCGCCCTGCGAGAAGGTGGTGATCAGGTCCAGCGTCGCGGCAACGGCCGCCTCTCCGCCTTCGGCGACGGCTGCGCTCCAACGGGCACCCTGTTCGTATTGCTGCACCACGGGGGCACCGGAAATGATGTCACCCGCCATGCCCATCCCGTCCGAGTGGTCGGCCACGACGAGCCAGTCAAGTGGGCGCGACAGACGCACCGGTTGACCGGTCGAGGAAATGACTTCCTGGCCAAGGGCGAATTTATACGCCTCGCGCGGGGGCAGACGGTTGCCAAACATGCCCGCGTCCATTGACAGCATGGTGTGCAGGTGCGAATCCCCCCACAGCGGCTTTTCCGGGAAATTGCGGCCCGCATAGGGCGAATATGTCTTGTTGGTATAGGCCTTGAGGATTTCCTCTTTGGCCGGGGTGCCGGCATCCTGCGCCGCCAAGGGCATGGCCACCATCAACGCGGCAACGGACGCCGCCCCGGACAGGGTCAGAAATTTTTCATATGTTCGCATGTGACATCTCCCTTGAAACAATCGACTGGCTAGATGGCCGCGTGGCGGCCCCCCTCAACAAACCCACGCACCAAGCAGGGGTACGGAATTTCACAACCCTAACGGATATACGGAAACGTTACCAGCCCCTGCAAAGGGCAATGCCACACGACAGCTTTGCATGAAATTTCATATTCCTGTTTTTTTACAAGCATTTAGGGCGCTTAGCCTCGGCTGCGCCAATCCCACCCGGCGCGGCGATAGCCCCTCGAAACACTGTGTTTTCTGCCCGGTGCGGCAAGGCACTATGGCTACCCGCCGGCACCCTGCGCCGGTTGGCGATAGTCAACATCGCTGACCTTTTCCAGCCAATCGGCGGCGCGTCCGTCCAGATCCTCCTGAATGGCCAGATGCGACATGGCGTTGTTCGGGCTGGCCCCGTGCCAGTGTTCCTCGCCCGGTGCGAACCAGATGGTATCGCCCGTGTGGATCACCTGCGGGGCCTGCCCACGCAAGCCCACACGGCCGGTCCCCGAGACCACCAACAACGTCTGCCCCAGAGGGTGCGTATGCCACGCGGTGCGCGCACCCGGCTCAAACGCGACGATCAGGGCGCGCACGCGGGCCGGTTCAGGGGCCGAAATCACCGGGTCCTGCCAGACGGTGCCGGTAAAATACTCGGGCGTGGCGCGCACGGTGGGGCGGGTGCCGGTGGCGATGATCTTCATGGTGGGTCCTCTCGTTGGGGGTGTTCGGCGTTCAGGCTGACGGTACGGCACGGCGGCGTCAACCGCATTGCCTGGGGCGATGGTTTGGCCTTACCTTGGCGCAACAAGGGACAAAGGGACAAGCCATGAACAACAGCGCGGACGTGATCATTGTCGGTGCCGGTCTGGCCGGACTTGCGGCGGCGGCGGAACTGGGCGACCGGGGCAAATCGGTGATCGTGCTGGATCAGGAACCTCAGGGGTTTCTGGGCGGTCAGGCGTTCTGGTCGCTGGGCGGGTTGTTCATGGTCGACACCCCCGAACAGCGCCGCATGGGCATCCGCGACAGCCTTGATCTGGCCATGCTGGACTGGGGCGGGTCGGCACAGTTCGACCGACCCGAGGATCACTGGCCGCGCAAATGGGCCGAATCTTATGTGGACTGGGCCGCCGGTGACATGCGTGGGTGGCTGCATGACATGGGCCTGCGCTGGTTCCCGATTGTCGGCTGGGCCGAACGTGGCGGGGGCTATGCGGACGGGCACGGCAATTCGGTGCCGCGGTTTCACATCACATGGGGCACCGGGCCGGGCATCATGGCCCCGTTTGTGGCGCGGGTTCAGGAGCACGCTCGGGCCGGGCGCATCACCCTGAGGTTCCGCCACCGGGTCAGCCATATCCTGATGCAGAACGGTGCTGCCAACGGCGTCGCAGGCGAAGTTCTGGCCGATGACAGCGCCGCGCGCGGGGTGCAGACCAACCGTGATGTGACGGGCGAATTCGAGATGCACGCGCCTTCGGTGATCGTGTCCTCTGGCGGTATCGGCGGCAATTTCGACATGGTGCGCGCTGCCTGGCCGGTGGACCGGCTGGGCGAACCGCCCAAAACCATGATTGCCGGGGTGCCGTTCCATGTGGACGGGCGGATGATCCCCATTTCCGAGGCGGCAGGCGGCCATGTGATCAACCGCGACCGCATGTGGCATTACACCGAAGGCGTGCAGAACTGGGACCCGATCTGGCCCAAGCATGGCATCCGCATCCTGCCCGGACCGTCATCCATGTGGTTCGACGCCACCGGCAAACGGCTGAACCCGCCCTGCCTGCCGGGGTTCGACACGCTTGGCACGCTTAAGGAAATCCTGAAAACCGGGTATGATTACAGTTGGTTCGTCCTGTCGCAAAAGGTGATCGAAAAGGAGTTCGCCCTGTCGGGATCGGAACAGAACCCCGACCTGACATCGGGCAAATGGCTCGACGTGATCAAGGCCCGCCTGTTGTCGCGCGGCGGTGCCCCCGGCCCGGTCGAGGCGTTCAAAGCCCACGGCGCGGATTTCGTGGTTGCCGACACGCTGGACGCATTGGTCATAGGCATGAACGGCCTGACAGAGGGCGACCTGATCGACGCCCCTGCCCTGCTCGCCCAGATCAAAGCCCGCGACGCGCAGATTGACAACAATTTCTCTAAGGACGCGCAGATTATGGCCATTCACGCCATGCGCAACTATCGCGGAGACCGCCTTATCCGTACCGCCAAACCGCACAAGTTTCTGGACCCGGCAAACGGCCCATTGATCGCGGTCAAGCTGCATATCCTGACGCGCAAGACGCTGGGGGGCTTACAAACCAATCTCGACAGCCAGATGATCGGCGCGGATGGCGCGGTGGTGCCCGGCCTGTTCGCCGCCGGAGAAGTCGCGGGATTCGGTGGTGGTGGCTATCACGGCTACAACGCGCTGGAGGGCACGTTTCTGGGCGGATGCATCTTTTCGGGACGCAATGCGGGGCGGTCCAAGGCGATTGCCTGACCGCCCCCGCAGGGCCTAGAGTCAGGACCCTAGCGCATGCGGCTGATCACCACCGACACTTCGGGCTTTTTGCCAATCTCGTTTTGTGCGGTCTGACGGGCCACGCGCCGCAAGGCTTCTTCCAGCTTGTCGTCATCCTTAAGGGTTTTGGCATTGGCGCGTTTCAGGAACTGATCCAGATCGGCCTCAAGAACCTCCAGCAGCGGTGCCTTTGACGACCCCGTTTCGCTTAACCCCATGAGATCACACCAAGGTTCGCCCAAAGGTTCGTCCTCTTCGTCGAGAATAACAGTGACAACCACATGGCCGTTCAGTGCCATGCGAATACGGTCCCGCACCACGCCATCCAACGCACCAATCTTGACCGAGCCATCAAGATACGTGCGCCCGGTCTCAATGTATTCCGCCACCTTGGGCGCGTTGCCGGTCAAGTCAATCATCATGCCGTTCACCGCAACAATACCCTGCAAGCCATTGGAGTCGGCCAGTTTCGCGTGTTCGCGCAAATGCCGGTGTTCACCGTGCATCGGGATCAACATCTGCGGACGCACAACATTGTGCATCCGTTCGATATCGGGGCGGTTGGCGTGGCCAGACACATGATACAAGCCGTTGCTGTCATCCACCACGTCCACGCCCTTTTCGCTAAGCTGGTTCATGATGCGGATCACCCCGCGTTCATTGCCGGGAATGGTTTTTGATGAGAACAGGAACAGATCGCCCTCTTTCAAGGTCAATCCGCGATACTTGCCACGCGCCAGTTGCGCGCTTGCGGCGCGCCGTTCGCCCTGGCTGCCGGTGACCAGCAACATCACGGTTTCGCGCGGCAGATCACGGGCTTCTTCGGGGCTGATGGTGGTGGGGAAATCGGTCAGCACGCCGGTTTCCACCGACGCCTCGACCATCCGCTGCATGGCGCGTCCCAATAGCACGACCGAACGTCCGGCCCGCTGCCCGGCCTCGGCCAGCGTTTTCACCCGTGCTACGTTGCTGGCAAATGTGGTGGCAACCACCATGCCGGCGGCATCACTGACCAACTGTTCAATCGCCGGGCCGACGTCCTTTTCCGACCGCCCCGGATTGGGCGAAAACACGTTGGTAGAATCGCAGATCAACGCGCGCACGCCGCCCTTGCAAACCTCGGCCCACAGATCGGGATCAAACGCCTCGCCAACCATCGGGGTCGCGTCCAATTTGAAGTCGCCTGAATGGATCAACCGCCCCTTGGGTGAATCGATCACCAACGCCGCACTTTCAGGAATCGAATGCGAAATCGGCAGGAAGCCGACGGTGAACGGACCAGCCTTGACCTGCTCGGGCCAGGCGGAAACGGTGCGCACGGACTCGGGCGGGTGGCCGTGTTCCTTCATCTTGCGCCGGGCGATATTGGTGGTAAACGCACGGGCATAAACCGGCGCGCCAAGGCTTTTGTAGAAATGCGCAATCGCGCCTACATGATCCTCGTGCGCATGGGTGATGAACACCGCCTCAAGCCGGTCGGCGCGTTCCATCAACCAAGTCATGTCCGGCAGGATCAGATCAACCCCCGGCGTGGTATCCATATCCGGGAAGGTAACCCCCAGATCGACCAGAATAAGGCGTTCCTTATTCGGAGCGCCATAGCCATACACATAGGCGTTCATGCCGATTTCCCCGGCACCGCCGAGGGGGAGATAGATCAGCCGATTTGTGGTCATATATTACCCTGCTCGCGGTTATAATCATAGATGATCCGCAGCCCGTGGATCGTCAGGAATTCGTCGAATTCATCGTAGAGGGTATCGCCCTGACCGAACAGCGGCGCAAGGCCTCCGGTGGAAATAACCTTCATCGGATGGTCATATTCCTCCATGATTCGGTCGCAGAGGCCGCGGACCAGCCCGACATAACCCCAGAAGACGCCCGATTGCATGCAGGTCACGGTGTTGGTGCCGATCACTTTTTGCGGCATGGTCACGTCGACGTGCGGCAGGGCGGCGGCCATTTCATGCAACGCCTGCAAGGACAGGTTGACCCCCGGCGCGATGGCCCCGCCGACATAGGCGCCGTCATGCGCGACCACATCGAATGTCGTTGCGGTGCCGAAATCCACGACGATCAGGTTGCCGCCATAGCGATCATAGGCTCCGGCAGAGTTCACCAGCCGGTCCGGGCCGACGACGGTGCCTTCGTCCACGCGGGGCTGTGTGGGCAACAGGCACTCCGGCTTGCCGACCACTAGCGGGCGACAGCTGAAGTACCGATCCGCCAGGACCCGCAGGTTGAAGACGACACGCGGCACAGTGGTCGAGATCATCACCGCGTTGATGTCCATGGGGATCCGGTGGTGCAACAGCAAGGCCGAAAGCCAGACGTAATATTGATCTGCGGTGCGCTGATGCTCGGTCGCCGTCCTGAGCGTGCACAGAATTTCCTTTCCGTCCCAGACGGAAAAAACCGTATTCGTATTACCGCAATCAATGGTGAGCAGCATCGCGCCCTCCTGTCAGAAGAAGATGTCAGCCGCCGCGATCCCCTGGCGACCGGCGTTGGTAGTGAGGATCAATTGCCCATTGTCATCAATCGTCTCGAAGGTGCCTGTCACCTCGCTGGTGCCGGTGCGGGCGGTCAGGACCGTGCCCAGCCCAGCCGCCCGCTGCAGCCATTGCGTGCGGATCGGCGTAAAGCCATAGGTGATGAACTGCGTTTCATATCGCGCGAAAGCGGGCGCAAGTAGACTGAGGAAGTCCTGCGGGCTGGGCGGCGGGCCGGCCTCGCTCAACGCGACAGGCCGCAGGGCGCGCGGCTCGACCTCCTTGGGCTGGGGAGCCTGTACCAGATTGACGCC
>NVQY01000167.1 GCA_002400675.1 Paracoccaceae bacterium
GGACGGCTGGCGACCTGCCGAAACGGAGCGCAAAGAAACCCAAACCTACCCGGCACGGCTTTGTCTATCTGGCGCGGGATTCGTCAGGCGCATGGCTGTTGCAGCGCCGCCCGGACAAGGGATTGCTGGGCGGAATGCTGGGCTGGCCAACCGGGGACTGGGGGCAGACGCCGCCCGTTGAGTGCCCGCCGTTTGACGCGGAGTGGGCCACGCTGCCCGGCGAGGTGCGCCACACCTTTACCCATTTTCATCTGATCCTGCGGATCATGACCGCGACTTGTCCCGATGGATTTGTCCCGCAAGCGGGGTTTTTGGTGGCAAAACGCGACTTTCGCCCGTCGGATCTGCCAACAGTGATGCGCAAAGCCTATGATCTTGCCCGAGGGTGATGATCGCCTATTGGGCGTTAACGGTGGGTTTGATAAGGTCGCGCCAGACCCTTGCGGAGAATACCATGATTTCCTCTGACCACCTGAGCCGCTGGCAAAGCGCGCTGCCTTTCTGGCTGTCCTTCCTGTTGGTGCCGCTGATCTGGTTCAGCGCGTCGCAAGGCGGCTGGTCGTTGCTGTTGGTGCCGCTGGTCACCTGGTATCTGTTCGCGGCGCTGGACGGGGTGTTTGGCCTTAACCTGGAAAACGCCGACCTTGAAACCACCGAGGACGATCTGTTCTGGTATCGCATCCTGACCACGCTGTGGGCACCAGTGCAGTTTGTCACGCTGTTCGGGCTGATCTGGTATGCGACCCATACCGGGCATTTGTCCACCGGGGGCAAGCTGGGCCTGTTCTTTGGCGTGGGCGTTATCACCGGCACGATTGGCATCAACTACAGCCACGAATTGATGCATCAGAAAAGCCGGACGGAACGCTGGCTGGGCGATATTCTGTTGGCGATGGTGCTGTATTCGCACTTTCGATCCGAACATTTGCGGGTGCATCATCTGTATGTCGGCACCCCGCGCGACCCGGTCACGGCGCGTTATAACGAAGGGTTCCATCGGTTTTACCCACGGGTTTTGCGCGAATCGCTGATATCGTCGTTCCGGGCGGAAAAGGACATGCTGGCCCGTAAGGATTTGCCGTGGAGCGATCTTTCCAACCCGTTTTTCCGCTATTGGGCGTTGCAGGGCGGGATGGTGATCCTTGCATTCCTGCTGGGTGGTTGGGCCGGGGTTGGGTTGTTCCTGCTACAGGCCGGCGTGGCGATCTGGCAGTTGGAACTGGTCAATTATGTGGAACACTACGGGTTGACCCGCAAACATCTGGGGAACGGTAAATACGAACACGTCATGCCGCATCATTCGTGGAATTCGGCGCATAAAGTATCGAACTGGCTGCTGATCAATCTGCAACGCCATTCCGACCACCATTACAAACCCAACCGGCGGTTCCCTTTGTTGCAGAACTATACCCACGCCGACGCGCCGCAACTGCCGTTTGGCTATCCGGTGATGACCGTGGCGGCGATGTTTCCCACATTGTGGCGTCGGATAATGAACCCGCGCGTGCGCAAATGGCGGGCGGCCTATTACCCGGAAATCATCGACTGGAAGGCCTATAACAAGGCGACGAATCCCGCGCCGAAATAGCCGGGATCAGGTCGCAAACAGCCCGGCATATTCCTCGCGCAGGGCTTTTTTCTGCACTTTTCCCATGGTGTTACGCGGCAGGGCGTCGATCCTGATCACCTGCTTGGGTTGTTTGTATCTGGCCAGTTGTTGCGCCAGTTCTCCGGTGATGGCATCCACATCAAGGGTGGGGTCAGAGGCGACGACCACGGCCACGACCGCCTCGCCGAAATCGGGGTGGGGCACGCCGAACACCGCGCTTTCCAACACGCCGGGCAGATCGTCGATCAGGCTTTCCACCTCTTTGGGATAGACGTTGAACCCGCCGGTGATGATCAGGTCTTTCTCGCGCCCGACAATGGAAACATAGCCGTCTGCGTCGATCCGCGCGAGGTCTCCGGTGATGAACCAGCCATCGGGCAGCAGTTCCTCGGCGGTCTTTTCCGGCATCTGCCAATAGCCCTGAAACACGTTTGATCCACGCACATGCAGCACGCCGATTGTGCCCGGTGCCACCACGCCGTCATCGTCCATCACCCGCGCCTCTACCCCCGGCAGGGGAAAGCCCACCGTGCCCGCGCGCCGCTCACCGTCATAGGGGTTCGAGGTGCTCATGTTGGTTTCGGTCATGCCATAGCGTTCAAGAATACGGTGGCCGGTGCGGGCCTGCCATTCCTCGTGGGTGTCCACCAGCAACGGCGCTGATCCAGATATGAACAGGCGCATGTTGGCTGCGCGTTCCTTGGTCAGGCGGGCGTCGCCCAGCAGGCGGGTGTAGAACGTCGGCACCCCCATCAGGGCGGTGGCACGCGGCATCGCCGTCAGGATCGCGTCAAGGTCGAACCCCGGCAGGAACACCACCTGTGCCCCAGCCAGCAAGGCCACGTTGGTCGCCACAAAAAGCCCATGGGTGTGGAAAATCGGCAAGGCGTGGATCAGCGTGTCAGCGGCGGTGAACTGCCAGTAATCGCGCAGGGTTTCAGAGTTGCTGGCAAGGTTGGCGTGGCTCAGCATCGCGCCCTTGGACCGTCCGGTGGTGCCGGACGTGTAAAGGATCGCCGCCAGATCATCGGGACCACGGGCAACAGCGTCAAAGCCGTCCTGTTGATCGGCCAGATCACGCAGGGTGCCGCGCCCATCCGCGCCCAGCGTCATCACCGTGGCCGGGCCGGCGATGCCGGAAATCTCGTCCAGTCGCGCCGGGTCGCAGACCACCACCGATGGCGTGGCATCGCCGAGAAAATAGGCAACCTCGGGCGTGGTATAGGCCGGGTTGAGCGGCAGGAACACCGCCCCCGCCATCACCGTGCCAAGGTACAACTCGATCGCCTCGATGGTTTTGGCCACCTGCACCGCCACCCGGTCGCCGGGCCGTACGCCCGATTGCACCAACGCGGCCGCCATCCGTTCGGCCCCGGCGAACAACGCGCCAAAGCTGGTCACAGACCCGTCGGGCAGATGTGCAAACGGGGCATCGCCGCGCCCGGTTGATGCAGCACTTAGGCGGGAAATCAGGTGGTTGGTGTCGTACATACGAAGGCTCCTGTGATGTCTGCCTATCTGTGCGTGTCGCCGGGCCAAAATCAACCCGTTGATCTTTGCGCGCGCGTGGCGCAAGTTCCCGGCATGGTCAATTCCTTAACATCGCATCGACCCGGCCTTGCCATCGCCCTCAAGGTCACGGCGGTATTCTGGTTCATGGTCATGGCGGCGCTGATCAAGTCCACATCGGGCGATGTCCCTCCGGGTGAGGCGGTATTTTTCCGGTCGTTTTTTGCCATTCCAGTGATCCTTGTCTGGCTGGCAACGCGCGGAGAGTTGCGCCACGGATTGGTGATGCGCAACCCATGGGCCCACCTGTTGCGCGGCCTTCTGGGGACATCGGCCATGGGCATGACGTTCGCCGCGCTTGGCATGTTGCCGCTGCCCGAAGTGACGGCGATTGGCTATGCCACGCCGATATTCACCGTCATTCTGGCGGTGCTGGTGCTGCATGAACGCATTCGCATGGTGCGGATTACCGCGATTCTGCTGGGGCTTGCGGGGGTGTTGGTGATGTTATGGCCACGGCTAAGCGGCGGCGCGTCGTTGCAGGATACCGCGACGTTTGGCGCGATACTGGTGCTGGTGGCGACAATGGCCCGGGCAATGGTGCAGATCCTTGTGCGCAAGCTGGTGCATACCGAACACACCGCCGCCATCGTGTTCTACTTTTCTGTGACGGCGTCGATCCTGTCGCTGATGACCATGCCGTTTGGCTGGGTGGTTCCGTCGGCCAATACCGTGATGTTGTTGATTCTGGCCGGGGTTCTGGGGGGCATGGCGCAGATCCTGATCACCTCATCGTTCCGCTTTGGCCCGGCGTCGATGCTGGCGCCGATTGACTATTCATCCATGCTGTTTTCGATCCTGATCGGCTATTTCTGGTTTGCCGAAGTACCGACGATGGCCATGCTGATTGGCGCGGCCTTGGTGATTACCGGCAATGTTCTGGTGATCTGGCGCGAACGGGTGCTGGGGCTGGAGCGGGCCAAGGCGCGGGCTGTGCGCGTGCCAAAGAACTAGGGTCCATCACTTGGACAGGTCAAGCAACGACTGGTGGTATCGGGCCAGCCGGGCAAAATGCGCGGCCATGGCGCGGGCGATTTCGGGAGAATTCTTGACCGTCAGGAAATGGCCGATGATCTCGGCGTAGTGTTTTGCCTGCCGGTCAAGCCGCAGTTGCGGGGCCTTGCGTTCTTCCAGTTCCTTGTCGGGGATCACCTGAAGCACCTCTGGCTCGGGCAGGAACATCTGCTGTTCGGGCGGCGGCAGCACCTTGCCGTTCATCAGTTGCGATTTTGGGTCGTATTGGTGAAACAGGCAGGATTCCAGATTGTTCAGCTCTGACTTTTGCGCCACCGGAAAGGCCCAGACAAAACCCACCTCCCATAGGTCGATCTGACGGTTGGCGATCACGTCAGAGCGGGCCGAGGTCAGATGCCGTTGCACCCGTGCGCGGATGCCGTCGGTCGATTGGCCCACATAAAGCGGCACGTTATCAAGGTCGCACAGGGCGTAGACGCCGATCTGGCTGGTCAGGCGGGCCACCGCTGCCTTGCGGTATTCTATGTGCGGGGCGATCATTTGGCGGACGCGGCGCGGGTGGCCGGAGTCCGTTCCCTGATCAAAGGTTCAATCAGGTGGCGGGCAAGATGGCGCACAACCGGCACAACCACGCCATCACCGGTCAGGTGGTACGCCTCGTTATAGCGTTGCGGCAGCTTGTAACTGTCCGGCAATCCCATCAGCCGCGCGGTTTCGCGTGACGACATCAGCCGCGACCGGATGTTTGGCCCGTCCACGGTCATGATCACCTGACGCGACGACCCCCCGCCCGGCGTGCGCAGGCATCCGGCCACATTATCAAACCGGATTTCGGCGCGCTGAACCTTGATGCCATGTTCCTTGCGGGTGCGTTTATAGATTGTGCCAACCATGGGCAGCCGGGCCATCTGGGCGGTTTCGACCTTGGCCAGATTGACCTCGCTCATCATCGACAACAGGGTGGTTGTTTCCTTTTGGCTGTGCCAGCGCACTGACTCAGGGGTTTCTTCGATGATGTCGGCAAGGTCCAGCGTGCGTTTGGGCGGCGTTTTCAATCCCCACCAGACCCATTTGTTGCGGTCCCGGCGGGGCAGGTCGTCATATGCCTTTTGAACCGCCCGCGTATGCCACAGCGGATGTGGCTTGCCTTTGATCCCCGGCGCATTATCGCCCGGTTTTGCCGCTATAATGAACAGCCGGGGCCGCGAATGCGGGACAAACAGGGCGGCATCAATGACCATGGCGCCGCTGTGATACCCCAGCTTGCCCAAGGCGGCGATTATCGCGGCAAAATCATCCCCCCCGTGCGAGGTCAGCGTGCCAAGCACGTTTTCCAGAACGATGACGTCCGGGTCACGGCCAACCCGCTGCAAGTCCTGCATCAGGGACATGAACGGCCAGAACGTGCCGGATCGCGCGCCCTTCAGTCCGGCCCCGATTCCCGCCAGTGACAGATCCTGACAAGGGAAGGACGCCCACGCCAGATCGGCCTTTTGCGGGATGTCGTCGGTCGAAATGTTGCCGATGTCATCAATGATCAGATGGTCCTTGCCCCAGTTCTGCGCGTAGGTCTGGCCCTTTTTGGCATCAAAATCATTTGCCAGAGCGCACTCCCACCCCGCGCCCAGCCCTGCGCGGGCCATGCCGCCACCGGCAAAAAATTCCAGATATGTTGGCATTTTGTGCCCGGTCCCGTTGGCAATCCCAGTTTGCGCCACACTACAGTCCGGAGGAAACATTTCAAGAACATGTTGGGGCAGGAGCGGGATTTCAACGGTTTGCGTGGCGTAAGGTGGGTGGATACGGGCTTGCGTCGCGCGATGCAGCGGTTACCGTTTGCATCAGGGTTTCACAGCGCCGGAAAAGGTAACAAATCATGCGGGTATTTGGAAAATGGCTGGGGCGGGCGTTGATCGCGCTGATACTGGCGGCGGCGGTTGTGGGGTTCTGGAAGCGCGAAGAAATCATGCGGCTTATGGCGGTCAATTCGCTGTTTTCCGCCGAAAAGATCGTGCAGAATTTCTCGCATATGGATGCGGCTTTTCTGACCACGCCGGTTAGTCGGGGGGATGGGCCGGTGACGCCCTTGCCGCGTGGCGAAGACCTGACTCTGCCGCCGGAAACTGCCGATTGGATCAAGGCGCGTTCGGTCACGTCCTTGTTGGTGATGCAGGATGGCAAGATCCGCTTTGAGGACTATTATCTGGGTACCACCGCGGACGACCGGCGCATTTCGTGGTCGGTCGCTAAAAGCTATCTTTCGGCGCTTTTGGGCGTGTTGGTGGCGGATGGGGTGATTGAATCGCTGGATGATCCGGTGGTGAAATACGCGCCGAAACTCAAGGGCAGCGCGTATGAGGCCGCCAGCATCCGCAATGTTCTGAACATGGCCAGTGGCGTGACCTTTGACGAAGATTATCTGGACTACGATTCCGACATCAAACGCATGGGGCGGGTGATTGCCCTTGGTGGGGCGCTGGATGATTTCACTGCCAGTTTTACCGAAAGCTTTGCCGCACCGGGCGAGGTCTGGCAATATGTGTCGATTGATACCCATGTGATCGGCATGGTGGTGCGCGGGGCCACGGGGCGCGATATTCCCGGGTTGCTTAGCGAAAAGATCGTGGCACCCCTGGGGCTGGAACAGGATGGGCTATATATAACCGATGGCGATGGGGTGGCCTTTGTTCTGGGAGGGCTGAACTTTACCACCCGCGATTTCGCCCGGTTCGGGCAGATGATTTTGCAAAACGGTCAGTATGAGGGCGAACAGGTGGTGCCGGCGCAGTGGATTGCCGAGTCTACCGTAGCCTCGGCGCCGACGCAGCCGGGTCAGATCGGCTATGGCTATCAATGGTGGATACCGGTTGGGGCGCAACCGGGACAGTTTCTGGCGCGTGGAGTCTACGGGCAGTATATCTACTTTGATCAATCTCGCGGGTTGCTGATCGTGACCACCGGGGCGGATCGTCTGTTCAAGGAACCCGGCGTCAGCCAGGCCAACATTGCGATGTTCCGTTCAATCGCGCAAAACCTGTGAGGGAAATCTGTGGAACCTGATGATCCGATAAACGTTCTGGGCGGCACGCTAAGCCCCTGTTCAACCGAGCCGCTGACCGGGTTTTTCCGGGACGGGCATTGCAACACCTGCGCCGGCGATCAGGGCAGCCATACGGTTTGCGCGGTGATGACGGATGAATTTCTGGCCTATTCGAAATACGTTGGCAATGACCTGAGCACGCCGCGACATGAACACGGTTTTGCCGGGCTGAAGGCGGGCGATCTGTGGTGCCTGTGCGCCGCGCGGTTCCTACAGGCGCATGACGAGGGCTGTGCGCCGTTGGTCAATCTGGCCGCGACCCATCAACGGGCGCTGGATATCGTGCCGCTGGAAACCCTGCAACAACACAGCAAGGCCGTGCAGTAACCCGCATCTGCCGCTATTCAGCCACCACCAGCGCATCGCCCATGAGGTCGTCGATAAACAGGCTTAGCAATTGCGCCCGCCCGTTGACGCCGGACTTGCGATAGATCGCGTTGGTCTGCGCCTTTACCGTCCCTTCCGAGGTCGACCGGATATTGGCGATCTCAGAAATGGTCAGACCCTTGATGGCAAACAGCGCCACGTCATGTTCCGCCGGCGTCAGGTTCCATTCGGCAAAGCGTTCTTCCAACAGTTCCATGAACGCGCCCGACGCCGCGCGCAATTGCGATTTCATCCGCGCCGCATCCCGGACCGACCGCCGCACGGCCAACGTGCCAAACACCACGCCCAGAACAAGGCCGATGGCGGCACCGATTTCGATAAATTCGTAAAACTGCCAGTTGATCGGGGCGATCGGCAGTTGCAGCACCGTGATCAGGATATCCTGAATAAAGAACGCAGCGGCCAGAACCTGAATGACAAGCAATCCCAACAACACATAGCGATTGGTCATGTGCGCGGTCCGCCCGGATGTTCGCCAGGCAGGTTAATCATTGCCGTTTTCGCCATCATTGCCGCCGTCGTTCCCACCGCTATCGCCGCCGCCGCTATCACCACTGCCGCTACCGCCATCTCCGGTATCACCACCGCCGCTATCACCATTGTCGCTACCGCCATCGCCAGTACCATCACTGTCGCTGCCGCCACCGCCGGTATCGCCATCTGGTCCGCCGTCGCCACTATCACCGTTGTCATCTTTGCCGTCGTCACCACGGTCTTTTCCGTCGCTGCTGTCTTCCTCTGTGGTGCCGTCTTTGCCGTTGCTGGCGGGATTGTTAGGGTCGACAAGGGTCACCCCGATGCGGCCGTTGCTTCGTTCGGTCCAGTAATCCCGTAGAATTGCACCGGTCGCCGGGTTGAAAATTATTTCACGATCAAGCGTCGGGCTTGTGGCGGTCACACGGGCACGACCCAAAAACGTCCGGGAGGTTTCGATCTTGGTGAATCCCTGCGAGCGGAGCTGGGAAACGATGCTGTCTTCGATCTGATTTGCGCTGGCTGACAGTGGAAATAGTGATACAGCCGCAACAACCACAAGAGTTCGGATCATGTCAGGTTCCCGCTAATCTGGGGTCCGACAGTTGCCGGACCCCGATATTGGCTTAGTTAGACACGCGTCGCGTGCTTATTCAATGATAATTGCGCGTATCAGTCGTCGCCTTCGCCATCGCCGCCGTCACTGTCGCCGCCGTCGCTGTCGCCACCACCGTTGCCGCCGCCGTTTCCGCCGCCATTGCCACCACCGTTACCGCCGCCATTGCCACCACCGTTGCCGCCGTCGCTGTCGCCGCCGTTGCCGCCGTCGCCATCGTGACCGCTGTCGCTGTCGCCATCGGTATCGTGTCCGCCGGTGCCAGTTCCACCAGTACCTGTTGTTCCGGTGCCAATGGTGCCTGTTGTTCCGGTGCCAATGGTGCCTGTTGTGCCGGTGCCCGTGGTGCCTGTTGTGCCGGTGCCCGTGGTACCTGTGGTTCCGGTACCTGTTGTACCTGTGGTTCCGGTACCTGTTGTACCTGTGGTGCCCGTTCCTGTGGTGCCGGTAGCGGTGGTGCCCGTAGTGGTTGTACCGGTTGCAGTGGTGCCGGTACCCGTAGCAGCGGTGCCCGTGGCTGCGCTCTGTGCCGCGAACCCGTCTTTAGTTCCCACAACTCCGGCAGTACCGGTTGCGCCAGTTGCGGCAAAAGACATTTGCGCGACTGTTCCCATCAACAAGGCCAGAGTCGATGCTGCAAGTACGTTTTTCATGGTGTTTCCCTTCAAGGTTCCGAAGACGCCACGTCGTGTGGTGTCGATGACCCTGAAGAAAGCCATATTTGCCTGATGATCCATTCGTCCGGGGTTTATTCGCGAGGTCATAAACCCCGGACCGAGGGCCATAAACTTTGGTTTATGCGCTTAAACGAGGTCACCCATGTCGAATTTCAGCGCCTTGGCCACGGTAAAGATGTCCTTGTCGCCGCGCCCGCACATGTTCATGCAGATCAGATGATCGGCGGGCAAGTCAGGCGCGATCTTCATCACATGGGCCAGTGCGTGACTGGGTTCCAGCGCCGGAATGATGCCCTCAAGCGTGCAGCACAACTGGAAGGCCTCTAGTGCCTCAACGTCGGTAATGGCGACATATTTGGCCCGGCCAATCTCATGCAGCCAGGAATGTTCGGGGCCGATTCCGGGGTAGTCCAGCCCGGCAGAGATCGAATGACCCTCAAGGATCTGCCCGTCGTCATCCTGCAACAAATAGGTGCGATTGCCGTGTAAAACACCGGGACGACCGCCTGTGAGGGAGGCGCAATGCTCCATCTTTTCGTTCACGCCCTTGCCGCCGGCCTCTACGCCGATAAGGTCGACGCTCTTGTCGTCAAGGAACGGATAAAACAGACCCATGGCGTTCGACCCACCACCGATGGCGGCGATTAGAGTATCGGGCAGGCGGCCTTCGGCCTCTTGCATCTGTTCCTTGGCCTCTTTGCCGATGATCGACTGAAAGTCGCGAACCATCGCCGGATAAGGGTGCGGTCCGGCCACAGTGCCGATGCAATAGAAGGTGTCGCGCACGTTGGTCACCCAGTCGCGCAGCGCGTCATTCATCGCGTCCTTGAGGGTGCCGCGCCCTGATGTGACCGGAATCACCTCGGCGCCCAAAAGACGCATGCGGAATACGTTGGGGGCCTGACGTTCTACGTCGGTGGCCCCCATATAAACGATACACTTAAGCCCGAACTTGGCACAAACGGTGGCGGTGGCCACCCCGTGCTGCCCCGCGCCGGTTTCAGCGATGATTCGGGTCTTGCCCATGCGCATCGCCAGAATGATCTGACCCAGCACATTGTTGATCTTATGCGCGCCGGTGTGGTTCAGCTCGTCGCGCTTAAGGTAAATCTTGGCCCCGCCCAGATGTTCGGTCAGACGTTCGGCGTGATACAGCGGGCTGGGACGGCCCACGTAGTTCTTCCACAGATCATCCATCTGGTCCCAAAAGCTTTGATCGGTCTTGGCCTTTTCATATTCCGCCTCAAGCGACAGGATCAGCGGCATCAGCGTTTCGGACACAAAGCGCCCGCCAAAGATACCAAACCGGCCGTTTTCATCGGGGCCGGACATGAAAGAGTTGAAAAGGTCGTTCATTCTATTGCGCCTTCGGGTCAGATCATAACGTCTTGTGAATAGGGCAGCGTGCGGCGTTTTTCCAGCGTAATCCAACCGAAACCCAGTTGGGTCTTGCCGCTAGCCCCGTGCGGCAGCAATAAAGTCGCGAATCCGCGTGGCATCCTTGACGCCCGGCGCGCATTCCACGCCCGAGGACACATCAACCTGACGCGCGCCGGTCAG
>NVQY01000168.1 GCA_002400675.1 Paracoccaceae bacterium
GGAGTTTGAAATAAAGGGCCAATATCTACATCAAAACCTAAATCCGCATATCCAGTGGCAACTACTTTGGCGCCACGGTCATGTCCGTCTTGCCCTAATTTAGCAATCATGATTCGAGGTCGTCTACCTTCAGCATCCGCAAACGTATTTGCCAATGCACCAGCTTTTTTAAATAATGGATCTTCTTTTATTTCTTTACTATACACGCCAGATATGGTTTTATGGACTGCTTTATGTCTTCCGAAAATAGTTTCTAAGGCATCAGATATTTCACCTAAAGTAGCTCTTTCTCGAGCTGCTTTGATAGCCAAATCTAATAAATTTCCTTCACCTGATTTTGCAGCGTTCGTCAAATCTATTAAAACCTGTTCCACTTTGTCGTTATTTCTTTCAGCTTTTATACGTTGCAAACGATTGATTTGCGACTGACGAACCGCCTCATTGTCAACCTCTAAAATTTGCAATGGATCCTCTTTCTTTAGTTTGTATTTATTGACACCAACAATCACATCCTGGTTGCTATCAATCTTAGCCTGTTTTTTAGCAGCAGCCTCTTCAATACGCATTTTAGGAATCCCTTTCTCAATAGCTTTTGTCATTCCACCAAGCTCTTTAACCTCTTGTATCAATGCCCATGCTTTATTTGCTATGTCTTCTGTCAATTGTTCAACATGATGACTTCCAGCCCAAGGATCAACTGTTTTTGTAATAAAGGTTTCTTCTTGTAAATATATTTGCGTGTTTCTGGCGATGCGGGCAATGATGCGATGGATGGTGGTACAGGCCACGACACGCTGTTCGGCGGCTCCGGCAATGATGCGCTCTATGGCTCTGCCGGACATGACACGCTGGTAGGCGGCGCTGGGAATGACCGGTTGTATGGCGGCAACGGCATCGACATTCTGAAAGGCGGGACCGGCGACGATGATCTTTACGGGGATACCGGCAATGACCGGCTGTATGGCGGCCTTGGCGATGACGACCTGTTTGGCCACGCCTGGAACGACGGCGGCAACGCATCCAATGACCGGGCGTATTTTGACGGCAACCTCGCCGATTTCACCTTTGAAACCAAGACCTGGTACGACAGCAGACGCGGCGAAACGGTGACTCAGCTGATTGTCACCGACAGCGCCGATGGCGGGTTAGACGGGTTCTATGAAGGCAAAGACCGGTTGATGGATATCGACCAACTGGTGTTTGCCGATCAGTCCGTCGCCTTTGACGATCTGCTATAGCTCTTGTGCAGGGAGCGACGGCAGATCAGGTCGCGAAGGGGCCGGGGGCACCTTCGCGGCCGTCATTCATAGCAACTCCATCCGGGCAATCACATTGCCCAGCGCGATCTGAAACACCTGATCCAGTGGCGCCGGCGCAGTATCGGGGCGGCGCATCAGGCCGACCGGCCCGCGCGTCGCACTGGTATCAAACGGCAGCGGGACCAGATGGCCATCGGCAATCTCGTTGGCAACGACCCCGGCGGAAATGATCCAGATCGCATCGGATTTGCGGGTGTAAACCCGGCCAAACGCGCCGGAAACGGTTTCCAGCCGGTTGGGAATGTCACCGACACCGTGGGCAATCAAAAACCTCTCGACCGCCGGGCGAATGGCCGACCCTTGCGGCGGATAGATCACCTGCCAGTCGCTGATCCGCCTGAGGTCAGGATCATCCAGCAACGGATGCCCGGCGCGGACGATAAATTCCACCTTTTCCTCATAAAGCAACGTGAACGACACCCCCATCATGGTCTCTGGCTGGCCCATGCGGCCAATCACCAGATCCAGCGCGCCGACCCTAAGGCGATCCATCAAAAACCCGTGCGGCCCGTCCATGATCCGCAGTTCCATCGCCGGTGCCAGCAACCCAAGCTCAACCGCAACCGCCGGCATCAAACGCGCCGCCACCGAGGGCAACGCGCCGACCGCCAGCCGGGTCTTGCCGGACGCGCCCACCTGTTCGATCCCGGTCAGCCCCTGTTGCAAGGACGCCAGCGACATCTGTGCAAAATGCAGGAAAACCTCGCCCTGTTTGGTCAGCGTCACACCCGCCCGGTTGCGGATCAACAAGGTGGTGTCGACGATTTCCTCCAACTCTTTGAGGGTCTTGGAAATCGCCGGCTGGGTCAGAAACAGCTTTTGCGCCGCCCGTTTCAGGCTTTGTTCCGTGCAGATTTCAACAAAGCACTGGATATGGCGAAATTTGATGCGGCGGTCGATCATTACTTGCCTGTCTTTATAACTAAATAGCGATTTAATTCATTTTACATGCCCAAACGCCCAGTTCAATATAGCAAAAAGGAGGACCTATTATGCGCACTCAGGTTGCTATCATCGGCGCAGGACCATCTGGCTTGTTGCTGGCGCAGCTTTTGCATCGCAAGGGCATCGACGCGGTGGTTCTGGAACGCAAGACCCGCGACTATGTGCTGGGCCGCATCCGCGCCGGCGTTCTTGAGGTTGGGTTTGTCGAATTGATGCGCGAGGCCGGTGTGGCCGACCGGATGGAACGTGAATGCCTGATCCATGACGGCACCCGCATCTCTTACGGCGACGAACAATTCGGCATTGATTTCAAGGATCTGACTGGCAAACCCGTGGTTGTTTACGGCCAGACCGAACTGACCCGTGACCTGTTTGATGCGCGCGAGGCAACCGGCGCGCCGATCATCTACAACGTCGAAGGCGTGGAAATTCACGGGGCCGACAGTGACGCACCCTACGTCACCTATCGCGCGGACGGCGCGGATCACCGGCTTGAGTGCGACTATGTTGCGGGCTGTGACGGGTTCCACGGGGTCAGCCGCCAGACCATCCCGGCCTCCGTGCGGCGCGACTATGAAAAGGTCTATCCCTTTGGCTGGCTTGGGGTTTTGTCCGACACGCCGCCGGTCAGTGACGAACTGATCTATTGCAACTCTGAGCGCGGATTCGCCTTGTGTTCCATGCGCAGCGAGACCCGCAGCCGCTATTACATCCAGTGCTCCCTGTCCGACGACCCCAACAGTTGGAGCGACGCGGCATTCTGGGACGAACTCAAACGCCGCATCCCCGGCGAGGCCGCCGACCGGTTGGTCACGGGCGCGTCGATAGAGAAATCCATCGCGCCGTTGCGGTCATTCGTCAGCGAACCGATGCGTTGGGGCCGTCTGTTCCTGTGCGGAGACGCCGCCCACATCGTGCCCCCCACCGGGGCCAAGGGGCTGAACACCGCCGCATCGGACATTCATTACCTGTATCACGGGCTGGTTCAGATGTTTGAGGACCGCGACAGCGAAGGCATCGACCACTATTCTGAACGCGCATTGGCCCGCATCTGGAAGGCCGAACGCTTTAGCTGGTGGATGACCACCCTGTTGCACCGGTTCCCGGAACAAAGCGACTTTGATCTGAAAATGCAGCGGGCCGAACTGGAATTCCTGCGCGAAAACCGCGCCGCACAGATGGTGATGGCGCAGAATTATGTGGGATTGCCGTATTGAGGCGTTTGGAGGACATATGACGGATCGTTTCGACAAAGGCATGCAGGTGCGCCGCCATGTGCTGGGCGACGCCCATGTGGACCGGGCCGAGGCGGCCAAAACCACATTCGACGAGCCGTTTCAGACGCTGATCACCGAGGTTGCGTGGGGTAATGTCTGGGCCAGCGACGGTATTTCCGATCGCGAACGTTCAATGCTGACGCTGGCACTGTTGGCGGCTTTGGGCAATTTCGACGAGATTCCCATGCATATCCGCGCCACCGCCCGCACCGGGGCCAGTAAACAGGACGTACTGGAGGCGTTTCAGCACGTGGCGATCTATGCCGGGGTGCCACGTGCCAATCAGGCCTTAAGGCTGGCCCGCGAAACCTTTGCGGAAATGGAAAAATCCGGCAACACTAGCGAATAACGCGCGACGTCCCAAGCAAGGAGACACCCCATGCCGCTAAAAGGCGAATTCTATCAACGCGACCGGACGTGGCAACCACCTGCCCTGTCGCGTGATTACAAGACTTCCGTGTCCCGATCCCCGCAGTATTCGTTGATTTCGCTTGAGAATTCCGCGAGCGAGATCACCGGCCCGGTGTTTGGCCATGACGATATTGACCCCATCGACAATGACCTGCTGCTTAACTTTGCCCAAGAGGGTCAGGCTCCGATTGGCGAACGCATCATCGTGCACGGGCGGGTTTTGGACGAAAATTCCCGCCCCGTGCCCAATACGCTGGTCGAAATCTGGCAGGCCAACGCGGGCGGGCGGTATCGGCACAAGAAAGACACCTATCTTGCGCCGATTGATCCCAATTTTGGCGGTTGCGGGCGCACCCTGACCGACGCGGATGGCTATTATTATTTCCGCACGGTCAAACCGGGGGCCTATCCGTGGCGCAACTGGGTCAACAACTGGCGGCCCGCGCATATCCATATATCGGTGTTCGGGTCCGGGTTTGCCCAGCGCCTGATCACCCAGCTATATTTCGAGGGCGACCCGTTGATCGCCCAGTGTCCCATCGTCAACACCGTCCCGGACAAGGCCGCGATTGGCCAATTGATCGCAGCACTGGACCTGAACGCGAGCATCCCGCTGGACACGATTGCCTATAAATTCGACATCGTACTGCGCGGGCGACGCTCGACCCTGTTTGAAAACCGGCTGGAGGGGAACTGATGGTACAGGACTTGAATTATCTCAAGGAAACCCCGTCGCAGACCGCCGGCCCATATGTGCATATCGGCCTTGCGCCCGGGGCCGCAGGGTTCGACATCTACCAACAGGAACTGGGCTGGGACATTGCCGGGCCAAACGCCGCTGGCGAGCGCATTCGCGTTGAAGGTCTGGTGATGGATGGCATCGGCAGCCCGGTCAAGGATGTGCTGTTAGAGGCATGGCAGGCCAATGCCGCCGGGGTTTACGCGCATCCCGAACATGAAGGCGAGGTCGAAGAGGGCTTTCGCGGCTGGGGTCGGGTGATCACCGATTTCGACAGCGGCGAGTGGGGCTTTGATACGGTCAAACCGGGGCCGGTGATGGGGCGAAACGGCCAGATGATGGCCCCGCATATCAACCTGTGGATCGTCGCGCGCGGCATCAACATCGGGTTGAATACGCGGCTGTATTTCTCTGACGAAGGCACCGCCAACGCCGCCGATCCGGTGATCAACCTGATCGAATGGGAAAAGCGCCGGCAAACCCTGATCGCCCAGCGATCCGAACGGAATGGCAAGGTGGTTTACCGCTTTGACATCACTCTGCAAGGCGAGGGTGAAACGGTGTTCTTCGACATCTAAGTCGCTGTCGTATCAATCCCTTACGGGTTAGATGCTGGCCAGTTCCGCCAGTATTTCCTGCCGGTGCTGGTCACGTTTTGGCCGCGCGGCGGGGACCCACGCCGCTTGCCCTGAAAACCGTGGCGCGGGGGCGGCTTGCAACACGCCGTCCGTATCGCTCCAGGTGTTGCGCGCGAGGTTCTGGGGATGCGCACGCGCCTGTTCCGGGGAAAGGACCGGGGCGACGCAGGCGTCAGTGCCAAGGAAGAGCGCCGTCCATTGATCGCGGGTTTTGCCGGCAAAAATCCCGGTCAGACGGTCGCCCAGATTGGGCCACAGGGATTGGTCGAACTGGTCGGCAAAACCGGGGTCATCGCCAAGCCCCAGCAGGTCAAGAAAGATTGCGTAGAACTTAGGCTCAAGGCATTGCACCGCCATGAACCCGCCATCAGAGGTGCGGTAACTGCGGCACCAATGCGGCCCGTCCAGCATACTGGTCCCGCGTTCATCGCCGAACATTCCGGCCTGCCGCATGGTCAGGATCAGGTTCATCATATGCGCCGACCCGTCATAGATCGCCGCGTCTACCACCGTGCCAAGGCCAGCCCCGGTCCCTGTGCCGCGCGCCTTGAGTATCCCGGCCAACATGCCCACCGCCAGATAAAGCGCCCCGCCGCCAATATCGCCCACCAAGGTCGGTGGAGTAAGGGGAACCGCCCCCGGTTCAGAGGCGTACCAAAGCGCGCCCGACATGGCGATATAGTTCAGGTCATGCCCCGCCGCGCGGCTAAGCGGGCCATCCTGTCCCCAGCCGGTCATCCGTCCAAACACCAGCGCCGGATTCAGCGCGTGGCAGTCATCCGGGCCAATGCCCAACCGCTCCATCACGCCGGGGCGGAAGCCTTCGATCAGGCCATCGGCGCGGGTCACAAGCTGGCGGAAAATGGCGATGTCGCCCGCATCCTTGAGGTCCAGCGCGATAGACCGCTTGCCCCGGTCGATCAGTGCCCGATCGGCCAGCCCTTTGCCGCCCTTGCGATGCACCACGATCACATCGGCCCCAAGATCGGCCAGCAACATGGACGCAAACGGTCCCGGCCCTAACCCTTCGACTTCGACAATGCGAATACCTCTTAGCATCGCTTACCGCCGCCCCTGAAACTGCGCCAGTTCCACCCCGCCCGACAACAGTTTTGCCTTGACCGCGTCGGCGATCAGAACCGCCGTTGGCGTGTCGCCATGCAGGCAAATGGTGTCGATAGAGGCAGGAATACGCTTGCCGCTGGTGGTGATGATCGCGCCTTCGCTGACCATCGCCAGAATGCGCGCGCCGGCCTCTTGGGGGTCATGGATCACCGCGCCGGGCTGGCTGCGATCCACCAGTGTACCGTTGTCATTATAGGCGCGGTCGGCAAAGATTTCGCCGGCCCAGTTGCAGCCCAGATCGCGCACCACCTGTTCCTGCGCGGTGGTGGCCTGCACCATGATGATGATGTCCGGGTCCACCGACAGCGCCGCCTCGTAACAATCGCGCGCCATATCGCCATCTTCGGCCGACATGTTGGACAAGGCCCCGTGCAGCTTGAGGTGACGCACCTTGCCGCCCAGCCCCTGCGCCATGCCAATCGCCGCGCCCATCTGATAGCGGATCATGTTTTGCAGCCGCTCCTTGGGCAGGGTCATCCGACGGCGGCCAAAATCCTGTAGGTCGGCGAAACCGGGATGCGCGCCGATGCCCACATTGCCGGCAATCGCCGCGCGCATGGTGGTGGCCATCACATCCGGGTCGCCGGCGTGGAAACCACAGGCGATATTGGCCGAGGTGACAATTTCCAGCACCGCCGCGTCGTCGCCCATTTTCCACGGGCCATAGCTTTCGCCCATATCAGCGTTCAGATCAACTGTGCGGCTCATGATACTTCATCCTTATCCAAATGTTCGTTTCTGTGGTCATCCCAATGGGCTGAAATGGCCCCGCTAACCAGTTGATATGACAACAGGTCGCCAATGTCTGCAACATCCCGAATCAACGGGCGGCAGGCCCCTCGCAGGCCTTTAAGTGCGGTCTCATACGTCCGTTCCGCCGCCAGTGCCTTTTCCAGCGTGACAAATTCAAACCGGATCGGCGCGCCTGCCGGGGCTTGCGCCACAATCGGCAGATCACAAGGGATCACCGTGGCGATCCTTGGGTATCCGCCGGTGGTCTGACATTCCGGCAACAGCACAAACGGCAACCCGTCGCCGGTCATCTGGATATCACCCGGCACGATCATTTCCGACAGGATGTTCAACTGCCCCGCCGCCGTAAAGCCCGCCCCGTCCGAAAGCATTTCCACCCCCATCCGGTTGGCGCGTGGCCCGCGTTTGAACCCGGTCGCCACAAACCTATCCAGCACATCGCGGGCGAACAACTCGGTCTGCACTGACGGCACAACCCGCACGGTGCCGCCGCGAAACCTGTCCGCAACGTCCAGCACCAGCCCAGCCGGGCCGCCCGCGCCCTTGCCACACATCAGACGATCCCCGGCCTGAACCATACCGCCAATCCCAGCCAAAAGATGCGTCGAGCGCGCGCCAAGGAACACCTCGGCCTCGATCCCGCCGCCCAGATGCAGATAGCCGTAAACCCCGGCCTTGGCGGCCCCGATGCTTAGACGTTGACCTGTTTGCAGCAGATGGCTGGCGTTCCACGCCACGCCCGCGCCATCAATGCTGGCCACCATCGGCGCGCCGGTCAGGGCGATGCGCAGATCACCCGTGGCCTCAAACTCGCCCCCGGTTCCGGCCATTTCCAGTGCGGCCAGCCCTGCGTCCTGTCCCAGCAACGCGGCCCCTTCGGCCAGCGCCTGTCGATCCGCCCCACCTCCGCACGAAAGCCCCTGTTTGAGGTAGCCGGGCCGCCCCTTGTCCTGAAGCGTGGCCACCGGGCCGATGCGATGCACGACCAATCCGCTCATGATGCGATCACCTCTGAGATCGCCCCGCCGGCACCAGTGTCATCGGCGTCGCGGATGCGGATAAAGTCGGCGCGCGACACAGGTTCGAACACCATTTCGTCGCCGGGAGTCAGCGGGATCGGCACATCGGCATGACGGCGGAAACAGCGGAACGCGGTTTGGCCCACATGCCGCCAGCCGGTCGGGGCCGGGGCGGTGAACAGCACGAACTGGCTGATCGCCTGCACCAACGCGCCGCTTGGCACCTGTTGCAACGCCGTGAGGCGCGGCAGGTTCCATTCAGCCCCGAGCGGACCCAGATAGGGTTGACCCGGGGCAAAGCCGATGGCCAGCACCCGCACCCGCGTCTGTCCCAGAGTGTCAATCGCCGCGGCTTCGCTTAGGCCCGCAGCATCCGCCGCCTCGGCCAGTTGCGGGGCCAGATCGGTGCCATAGACGCAAGGCACCCGCCACAGGGTGCGCCCCGGTGGCAAGGGGGCGAGGGTCCAGTCGCGACGCTGCAAAATCTCGGCCAGGCGCGCGTGCAGGTCGGCGTGGGGCAGGCGCAGGGGATCAAAGCGCACAAAGGCCGACGCCAGCGACGTCGAGGTCTCGCCGACGCCATCGCCCAACGCACCAGCAAGGGCGGCGTGAAACGCCAGTGCGGCGCGGTTAGAAGGCTCCCCCAGCTGGTCCGAAAACGTCACCAGCATACCGTCCAGCCCGATGTTGCGGATCACCGGATAGGTGGTTTGCGAGGGCGGGGCTTGCGTCATTCCGCCCCCGCGTCGCTGGTGTTCTTGCGCCACCAATCGTCAATATCGGGCCGGGTAAGGCGCGCGGCCAGACCGATGCCCACTAGCTGTGTTGCCACATCGTCGCCACAGCGTTGCATGTCCACATTGCGGCCCACGACTTGCAACAAAAGCCCGCCGCGATCGGTGGTGGCAATGGTCCCCTTGAGGCGGAACAATGCATCGGGGCGAGAACGCAAAAGCCGGTCGATTTGTGACCGGTCCAGTTTCAGGTCCCCCTGATAGGACCACGAAACATAGGCACCATGCCCCTGCCCCACCGCTTTGGCCATCAGCGGTTCGGTGGCCGCCGACAGGATCAGATCGGTGATCGGGCCGGGATCGTTGGCGCAGTGAACCACCGGCACGCCCATGCCCGTCAGACGCTGACGCAGCGGATCCGGTACGGCACCGGTCTTGGTCACCACAACCACATCGGCGGGCTGTACCTGCCCGGCGATCTGCGGGCCGATCTGAGGGTCGTCGATCAGCGCGTCGAAATTGCCCGCGTCAACCAGCGTGACAATGCCGCCATAGCGCATATCCGGTTCGGCAATCGCCGCGTTGGCAATGCGCACCGGGTCGGCAATGCCGCTAGCCTCGACGATCAGGTGGTCGGGGCGTGGGTCGCGGTCCAGCGCGTCGCCGATTGCCATGAACAAATCCGCCCCCATGGTGCAGCACACACAGCCGTTGGTCAGGCTCAGCGTGTCCTCGTCCGCCGAGATCAGCAAGTTGGCGTCGATGTTGACCGCGCCGAAATCATTGACCATCACCAACAGGCGCAGCCCGTGATCCTCGGATAATATCCGGTTGATCAGCGTGGTCTTGCCGGCCCCCAGATAGCCGCTGATCACGGTCATTGGCAGACGGTCGTCCCTCATAGCAGATGCACCACCCCGCCCGCGACCGTGCCCAGAACCGGCACGTCCTTGATCGCCAATGGCTCCACCTCTGCCGGGTCTTCGCCGAGAATGGCAAAATCGGCGATTTTTCCCGGCTCGATGCTGCCGATTTCATTATCCATCTTCAGCGTATAGGCGGCCCCCAGCGTGATCGCGTATAGCGCCTCATCAACAGTCAGACACTGCGCCGCGCCCAATACCCGCCCACTCATGGTGTGGCGATTGACGGCGCACCACGCGGTGAACAGCGGGGCCAGCGGCGTGACCGGCGCGTCCGAATGCAGGGCGATATGCACCCCCGCCTGCAAAGCCGAGCGCGCAGCATTCATCCGGCACGCACGTTCATCGCCCACCGTCACCGCGGCATGTTTGTCGCCGAAAAACCACAGATGGTTCGAGAATATGTTGGTGCAAAGCCCCAGTTCCGCCGCACGCCGATAAAGCGGCGCACCCATCATCTGACAATGTTGCAGCACATGGCGATGCCCGGCCCACGGGGCCTTGCGCAGGGCGGCCTCAAGCGCGTCAATCGTCACTTCGGCGGCCTCGTCACCGTTGACATGGATATGCATCTGCACCCCTTCGCGGTGCAGCACCTCGCACAGGGCGAATATCTGTTCGGGCGGGGTGTTCCAGATGCCGTTGGGTTGCCCGCCCACATAGCCGGGCCATTTCAGCCGCGCAGTATAACCCTGAATCGCCCCGTCAGTCATCAGCTTGACCGCGCCCATGCGCAACTTGTCTGTGGACTGCGCGCGCAGTTCCAGCGCCCGCGCCGCGACCTGTTCGGCACCCGCCCCCAGCGCGCTGGTGGCCGGCACGATGCGCAGCGGAAAATCGGGCGCGCCGGTCACGTCCAGCATGACCTTAAGGTCGGCGTCCTCCATCGACGACAGC
>NVQY01000169.1 GCA_002400675.1 Paracoccaceae bacterium
AAGGAACGTCATCTTGCCCCCCCGCGACGCCGTCTGCCGCCCCTGCCACGGCATCCGGTGCCGCCTGTTTGGTTGCCCCCAACCGGCTAAGCCAGAACACGAACACCATGATTCCCATGAACCCCAGCGTAACGGCGGTGATGGTGTTGCCGGCCTGCCCGATGGTCGGGATATAGGCCTCGGGCGAGGCATCTTTCATGATGGTATAGATGTGCCAGTTGGTCCTTAGCGACGAGCGGATGTACCCCATCAGCCCCATCAGCCAGGTAAACGCCACCGGCAGCACGAACAGCGCATATTGCGACCGCTCGCTCATCCGGCCCCAGTGGATTTTCTCGGCCTTCGCCCCGCGCAGCATAAAGATGTCGATGATCACCGACCCGATAATGATGCTTAGCGTGGTCACAACCTGCGGCACCGATGCCCCCACCTTGTAGACCGTGGGTGTGAGGTAGCCATAGATCCCGGCCCCGACGATGTTCAGACAGCCAACCACATACAGTGCCACAACCACGCTGTTACCGGCCTTGGCCCAGCTGACCGTTGGCACCCTTGAGGAGCGATAGAACATCTGGAACGACAAAAAGGTAAACACCAACATCAGGTTCACGGCCGTATTCTTGGCCGGCATGATGCCCAAAGGGCCCAGCAACTTGTGATTGGTGCCGCCCAGAACCTGCAATTCCTGCGAGGTCAGGATCAGCGAATGCGGCGTCACCCAGACCAGAAACCCGCCGACAATGACCACGGCGATGTATTTGACATACTTAGAATATTGCGCGCCCCGGTCCGTGCGCATCAACCCCGACCACAGGTAATAATTCGCCGCCAGCATAATCGTCCCGATCAGCACCGCCTGAATGATGAACAACCACGCCAGAATTCCGCCCATGGCGGTGATGCCCATCTGTTGCGAATAGGCATAAATCTCGGCCATCAGCCAATAACCGGCAAACGGCAGCGGCAGGAACCCGAGGATGGCGATAAAGTTCGAGGTATAGCCCATCCAGTCGTAATGCGCCTTGTCCTCGGGTTTTTTGGCGGCCAAAAACATATAGGCGGCGTAGCCCCCGACAATGGCCCCTCCGTAGGCGATATTGGCGAGAAACCTGTGCAGGTTCAGCGGGTTCCACAACGGATTGCGCGTGGCCTCCCAGACGCTACCGGTGATGGCTCCGGCGGCGTCCACACCGGCGGGCGACATCATGAACGTGGCCCAGGCGTTGGCGACAAACATCAGCGTCAGACCAATCGTGTTCAGCAACAGACCAATCGACATATGCACCCACTTGCGGTTGCCGTGTCGCAGCGCGTCCCAGGAATAGAAATAGACATAAAGCGTGATGGATTCGAGCCCGAACAACAGCGCGTAAACCAGCGTCTGGCCGCGAAACACCTTTAACATATAGCCCATCAACTGCGGGTAAAACAGGAACAAGGCGATGGTCAGCGCGCCGCCCACAAGGGCCGTCAGCGAATAGGCAGCCATGGAAATCTTCATGAACTCCCGCGCCATCGAGTCATACCTGGCATCGCGGGCCACAACGCCCATGAACTCGGTCGCAATGGCAAACAACGGCACCGACAACACGAACGCCGCCAGAAACAGGTGCATCTGCGCCAGCCCCCAGGCAATGGTGCGCGCGCTTAACCCGCCGATCTGCGGATAATCCGCCGCCGTGGGCTTGGGTGCCCCCACCAACGCATCCCCGACAAAACCCGGATCCCCCGTCGCCGACGCCAGATCCGGCAGGGCGACTGCCAGCAACGCCAGCGCACTGAATATGGCAATCCTGGTCACCGGGCGGGACATCATTTCCTGCATATCGCTCATATCGGCATCAAATCCGCGCCAACCGGCAGACCCTGCAAATTCATGATGTAGCGGTCCATCGCGTAGAAAAACGCGCCCCATGCCACCAGTGCCAAAACAAAGACAATCAGCTTGCTTGCGTTCACGTCACGCCCCCCTGTCCAAGACCCGGCACCTTCAATGCACCGAAACGACGCCGTGGTCGTAGATCAAAAGCCACCAGAAAAAGGTCAGCATCGCGACTGCGGTCAGCGCAAAGACGATCTTGCCCAGAATTGCGGTTTTCTCTTTTGGCTGCATCCTGCCACCACTGGTCAGTTTCCGTTCCGCCGTGAAACCATGTTGACGCGCCCGCGTCATTGACGAGCGTCAAGATTGTGCTGATTGTTCGATAATCTGACCCTTTGGCGCGTGCTAACGGCCCCGCTTCAGTACCGGGTCGCGCATTTCTCAGAGATCACCCGCTCCAGCCGTTGCAGATAGTCCGGCGTGGATTCGCCACTTTGCTGCGGTACCAGAAAGATCAGTTTGGCGGCCACCAGATAGGGCCGTTTGCGGGCATCTCCCACGGGGTTGGGGTTGGTCAGGATATCTTCGACATAGCCGATGGCGGCGCGCGGATCGGCGCAATATCTGGGCAGGGCAGAGGTGTCCGCGTACCATCCCGCATAGCGAAATATCAGCATCATCAACCCGGCAGTTATCGCAAACACTATCAATAAACGGCGCATTTCCGGCCTTTCCAACGCCGCAAACCCACATGCGGCGATCTGCCACCGGGCCTAGCGCGGACAATCTCAGGATGTGTTGACTCAGATCAATAAAGCGTTCTGCCCCCATGCGATGATGGCGCAAACGTACTTTGATTATTTGAGGAATGGTCGCATGTCGCCCCACCTTCCCGAACAATGTTCGCATTGTTCGATGTATTTCGACGCGGAAAATTTTTGCGCAAAACTGTCTGATGATGAACTAGTCGCCCTGAACGCCCAATCGTCTTTGGTGACGATAAAACGCGACGAAGCCGTAACCGAAGAAACCCAAAAACTGCACCCGGTGATGGCCATCTCGTCGGGCGTTCTTAGCCTGCAACACCTGCTGCATGACGGGCGCAAAACCATCGCGGCGATCCTGATGCGGGGCGACATTCTGGACCTGCGCAACTCCACCCGAAACCAGCTTGGCGCGCTAATCGCGCTGAACTCTGTCACCCTGTGCCGGCTGTCCCCTGTCGTGTTCGACGCGGCAATCGCCGAGAACCCACAGGCGCGGATGCTGGCCTGGGCCAATATCACCGACCAGACGTTCCGGGCAATCAATCACGCCGCCGATCTGGCCAAGAAACAGGCGCTGGAAAAGCTGGCCTCGTTCATCTTCGAAATCCGCAACCGCGATGTGCGCGTGCCGGGCAACGACCATGTGCATATTCCGATCCGGCGCCGTGATCTGGCCGAATATCTGGGCATGCAGCCCGAAACCGTGTCCCGTTGTTTCAAGGATCTGGCCGGGCGCGGCATCATTCACGTATCCGACCTGTCCGTCATCCGCATCCTCAACGCGCCGGCCCTGCGGCGGATTTCCAATGGCGACCGCTCTCCCAAAGGCGGGCGTTTGGACGTGCCTTCGTTCAATGTTCTTGTCGCCGACGCCTGAACGCGATGAAAACCGGCATTCTTCTGATCAACCTTGGCACACCCGAGGCCGCCGACGCCGCATCTGTGCGACGTTACCTAAAGGAATTCCTGTCCGACCCGCGGGTGATCGAGAAACGCGGCATTCTCTGGTGGATGATCCTGAATCTGGCGATCCTGCCGCGCCATTCCAAGAAATCCGCCGCCGCCTATGCCCAGATTTGGAACCACGAACTGGACGAATCGCCGCTCAAAACCGTGACCCGGTCGCAGGCAAACAAGATCGCCGCGCGGTTTGGCGATGATCCCGCGATCATGGTCGAATGGGCCATGCGCTATGGCGCGCCCTCAATCGCCTCCGGGCTGACACGCCTGACCGAAGCCGGCTGCGAACAGGTGCTATTGTTCCCGCTTTACCCGCAATATAGCGGCGCGACCACGGGAACCGCGCTCGACAAAGCCTATGACGCGCTAAAGACTATGCGCCATCAACCGGCCCTGCGCACGGTGCCACCCTATCATTCCAACCCGACCTATATCCACGCGATTGCCAGAGATATTACCGCGCATATTCAGTCGCTTGACTGGCGGCCTGACCATTGCCTCGTGTCATTCCACGGCCTGCCGGAAACCTTCATTCAGGCCGGCGACCCCTATCAATCCCACTGCGAGGCAACCTTTGCCCGGCTGCAATCAGCCCTTGGGGCCGACGATGGTTTCCTGCGGCTAACCTACCAGTCGCGCGGGCGTGGGCGGGCGACCTGGACCGGCCCTCAGCTAGAGGAAACGCTGGTTGATCTGGCAGGCAAAGGCGTGAAAAACCTGTGCGTGGTCACGCCGGGGTTCGCCTCTGACTGCATTGAGACACTGGAAGAGGTGCAGATTCGCGCCGCCCGGACCTTTCGCGCCCATGGTGGCGCGAATTTCTCGCTTGTCCCCTGCCTGAACGACTCTGACGCGGCGATTGCGTTGTTGCACAATTTGGCCCGCGAAAATCTGGCTGGCTGGCGCTAGCAACTGTATCTTTCATACGCTTGGCAGGCCCGCGTTACAATATCCCCGGCAGGTTCAGCCCCTTTTCGCGGGCGCAATCCAGCGCAATTTCGTACCCCGCGTCCGCATGGCGCATGACCCCGGTGGCCGGATCATTCCACAAAACCCGCGCCAACCGCGCATCCGCGTCCTTGGTGCCATCGGCGCAGATCACCATGCCGGAATGTTGCGAAAACCCCATGCCGACCCCGCCGCCATGATGCAGCGACACCCACGTCGCCCCGCTGGCGGTGTTCAACAACGCATTCAGCAACGGCCAGTCACTAACCGCATCCGAGCCATCCTTCATCGCCTCGGTTTCCCGATTGGGCGAGGCCACCGACCCCGAATCCAGATGGTCGCGCCCGATCACCACAGGCGCCTTCAATTCGCCAGTGCGCACCATTTCATTGAACGCCAATCCCAACTTGTCGCGTTGCCCCAATCCAACCCAGCAAATCCGCGCCGGAAGGCCCTGAAACGCAATCCGTTCGCGCGCCATATCAAGCCAGTCGTGCAGATGCTTGTCGTCGGGGATGATCTCTTTGACCTTGGCATCGGTCTTGTAAATGTCCTCGGGATCGCCCGACAACGCACACCAGCGAAACGGCCCCACCCCGCGACAGAACAGCGGGCGGATGTAGGCGGGCACAAACCCGGGAAAGTCAAAGGCGTTTTCTAACCCTTCCTCAAGCGCCACCTGCCGGATGTTGTTGCCATAATCCAGCGTCGGCACGCCCGCATTCCAGAAATCGACCATCGCCGCCACTTGGATTTTCATGCTGGCCCGCGCCGCCGTTTCAACCGCCTTGGGATCAGATTCGCGTTTTGCGCGCCACTCCCCCATGCTCCAACCCTGCGGCAGATAGCCATTGCGCGGGTCATGCGCGCTGGTCTGGTCGGTGACCATGTCCGGGCGCATGCCGCCGTCCTTCATCCGCGCCATCAACTCGGGAAACACGTCCGCCGCGTTGCCCAGCAGACCAACCGACTTGGCCTCGCCCGCCTTGGTCCAGCGATCAATCATCGCCAGCGCTTCATCCACTGTCTCGGCTTTCTCGTCGAGGTACTTGGTGCGCAAGCGAAAATCTATGCTTTCAGGATTACATTCGACCGCCAGACAACAGGCCCCGGCCATCACCGCCGCCAGCGGTTGCGCGCCCCCCATGCCGCCCAAACCGCCGGTTAAAATCCAACGGCCCTTGAGATCGCCTCCGTAATGCTGGCGGCCTGCCTCGGCAAAAGTCTCGTAAGTTCCCTGCACAATGCCTTGGGTTCCAATGTAAATCCAGGACCCGGCGGTCATCTGCCCGTACATCGCCAGCCCGCGTTTATCGAGTTCGTTGAAATGATCCCAGTTGGCCCAATGCGGCACAAGGTTGGAATTGGCGATCAAAACCCGCGGCGCGTTCTCGTGGGTCTTGAACACGCCCACCGGCTTACCCGACTGCACCAACAGGGTTTCATCGCTTTCAAGGTCTTTCAGCGTGGCGACAATTTTGTCAAAATCCTCCCATGTGCGCGCCGCCCGACCAATGCCGCCGTAAACCACCAGTTCGTGAGGGTTTTCAGCCACATCCGGGTGCAAGTTGTTCATCAACATGCGCATCGGCGCTTCGGTTTGCCAGCTTTTGGCAGTGATTTCCGTGCCGGTGGCCGGGAAAATATCGCGTGTGTTGTGGCGACTATGGGTCATAGTGAACCTCCTGAGTAAACGAGTTGTTCCAAAGCGTTGAGGATGCGGGATAATGTTCCGCGCAGGTGATCGGCGCGGGCCTTGTCATAGGTCCACGGCGGGGCCTCTTGCATGTAGGTCGATTGCGCCAGTTCCATCTGAATCGCATGAATTCCGCGCACCGGGTGACCATAATTGCGCGTTGTCCACCCACCTTTGAAGCGCCCATTCACAACCGAGGTGAACCCAGGCACGGATTGACAGATTTCCTCCACAGCCTTCTCCATAGACACAGCACAGCTTGTGGAGGAATTAGTGCCAATGTTGAAATCCGGCAGGGTATCGGCAAATAGGTAGGGGATTTTACCCCGGATCGAGTGACAATCGTACAAGATAGCCATCCCGTGAATCGCCTTGACCCGCGCCAGTTCTGTGGACAAGGCGCGATGATAGGGGGCGTGATAGGTCTGGCGGCGACGCTCAATTTCCTGCGCATCAGGTTCGCATCCGTCACGATAGATCGGATTCCCGTCGAAATCCGTCACCGGGCACAGGCCCGTAGTGTTCTGGCCGGGATACAGGCTGGCATCATCAGGGCCGCGATTGACGTCGATCACATAGCGATGAATGGGCGCGCGTACGGTGGTCACATTGTCCAGCAAACCACCGTAAAGACGGTGAATATTCCAATCCGTATCAGCCAGCGCCAGCCCCCGGTCGTTGAGCATTCCGGCAATATCCACCGGCACATCCGTACCCGTATGCGGCACCCCCAGAACGATTGGCCCGCTGCCTTGGGTGACCTCGATCATGACGCCGCCTTGACCAAAGCGCCGTTGGAAACAAGATCCGCCGCCTTGTTGATGTCCGGTGCCAGATAGCGATCAGGGCCCAACGTCGGCACGTCCTCGCGCAGTCGTGCGATCACCCGTACCAAGGCCGGCGACGTGGTGAGAGGCGCGCGGGCCTCAATACCCTGACATGAACAAAGCGCTTCAACCCCTTGGATAACCGCAAGATTCCTTGCCATCTTTAGCAGCCGATAGGCCCCGTGCGCTGCCATGCTCACGTGGTCCTCCTGATTGGCAGAGGTCGGCGTGCTGTCGGTCACGCATGGGTTTGCCAGATGTTTGTTCTCGCTCATCAAGGCCGCTGTGGTGACTTCGGCGATCATGAATCCCGAATTCAGACCCGGATCATTGGTCAGGAACGGCGGCAGATCGTGGCTAAGCGTTGGATCGACCATCAGCGCCACCCGGCGTTGGCCGATAGCGCCGATCTCTGCCAGCGCCAAAGCGATCAAATCTGCGGCGAAACCAACGGGTTCCGCGTGAAAGTTACCACCTGACACGATGCGCCCGCTCTCGACCAGCACCAGCGGATTATCAGTCACCGCGTTTGCTTCTATCTCAAGTGTGCGCGCGGCCATTTCGATGAAATCTGACGCCGCGCCAACAACTTGCGGCTGACAGCGAATGCAATATGGGTCCTGTACACGGGTGTCGCCATCGCGGTGGCTCTCGCGGATTTCGCTGCCGTCCATCAGTGCGCGCATTTGCGCGGCGACATTGATCTGGCCCGGATGACCCCGCAAGTCGTGGATTTCCGGCACCAGTGGCGCGGTTGACCCCATGATCGCGTCGGTACTCAGGGCGGCCATGACGATCGAATTAGCCACGGCGCGCTGTGCCTCAAACAGCCCGACCAGCGCCAATGCGGTGGAAAACTGCGTGCCGTTGATCAGCGCCAGACCCTCTTTTGGACCCAACACAACGGGCGTCAACCCGGCCTTGGACAGAGCCATTTCGCCCGGCATCACCTGACCGCCCAATGTCGCTTCGCCCGCGCCGATCATCACCGCCGCCATATGCGCCAACGGGGCCAGATCGCCGGATGCGCCAACCGATCCCTGATGCGGAATGACCGGGATGACGCCGTGTTCCAGCATCGCTGCGAGTTGCTCGCATATCGCCCAGCGGACGCCAGAGGCCCCACGCCCCAGCGACATCAGTTTCAGGGTCATCATCAACCGCGTCAGTTCGGGGTCAAGCGGGTCGCCCACCCCACAACAATGCGACAGGATCAGGTTTTCCTGAAGCTTTGCCGTGTCTTGCGGGGCGATCTTACGGCTTGCCAGTTTGCCGAACCCGGTGTTGACGCCGTAAACGGCGGCCTCTCCGGCAGCAGTTTTGGCCACCATGGCTGCGGCTGCCTCGACGGCCTGCCGTGCGCTTGGGATAAGTTTCACAGACAGGTTTTGGCGATAAATCCGCTCAAGATCGCCGAGTGTGACGTGCCCAGGTGTAACGATCATTCCTTGCCTCCAAATATGCGCTGATAAAGTGGGTTGAACCCGATCCGATAGGCCAACTCGCCCGGTGTTTCGACGTCCCATATGGCCAGATCGGCCCGCATTCCGGGCGCGATTGACCCGGCATCTTTCACCCCCAGCGCGCGGGCGGCATGACAGGTCACCCCGGACAACGCCTGGGCCGGGGTCAGGCCAAACAGGGTGCAGCCCATGTTCATCGTCAACAATAACGAGGCCAGCGGCGATGACCCCGGATTGCAATCCGTGGCCAGGGCAATCGGCACCCCGTGGTCACGCAACGCCGCAACCGGTGGGGCCTGCGTTTCGCGTAAAGTATAGAACGCCCCCGGCAGCAAGACTGCGACCGTTCCCGCAGCCGCCAACGCCGCGGCGTCCGCCGTATTGGCATGTTCAATGTGATCCGCCGACAACGCGCCATATCGCGCGGCAAGCGCGGTTCCCCCCAGATGCGAAAGCTGTTCGGCGTGCAGTTTAACCGGCAATCCAAGTTCATTTGCTACATCAAATACACGCGACATCTGACTGGTATCAAACGCAATTCCCTCACAGAACCCATCCACCGCATCGACCAACCCCTCGCTGTGCGCGGCGCGCAAGGTCGGCAGGCAAACTTCGTCCAGATAGGCATCGGCGCGCCCGGAATACTCGCCCGGCACCGCGTGCGCCCCAAGGAAACTCGTGCGAATTCGCACGTCCCGCCGCACCGCCAACTGACGTGCAGCACGCAACATGCGCAACTCGGTTTCCGCATCCAGCCCATAACCGGACTTGACCTCGACCAGGGTCACCCCTTCGCTGATCAGCGCGTCCAAACGGCGCAGGGCCGACGCGATCAGCGCCCCGTCCGTTGCCGTTCGGGTGGCCGTCACGGTCGAGACGATGCCGCCACCGGCGCGGGCGATCTCTTCGTATCCGGCCCCGTTCAGGCGCATCTCGAATTCCAGCGCGCGGTTGCCGCCAAACACCAGATGGGTGTGACAATCCACCAGCCCCGGCGTGATCAGGCGACCTTCGACATCTTCGCAAGGCCACGCCGCATATTCAGCCGGCAAATCCGCCCCGACATAGGCCAGCCTGCCGGCCTCTATCGCCACGTATCCTTTGTCCACAATCCCATAGCCGCCTTCGGGGGGCATGGTGGCAATCTGTGCATTGCTCAAAACGCGCCGGGTCATTTTTGCTACCTTGTTATGTCTGGGTTATTACCGTTATGTATAGACATAATAGAGTCGTCAAGAGGTGAATCATGACCGTACTGCTGGCAAAATCGGCGCTTCTCCCGGATGGGTGGGCGCGTGATGTAACGGTTCAGATTGGCGCGGATGGGCGCATAACGTCGCTTGACCCGGTTGCGAAATCCACCTCGGTGGACCACCATGTGGACATTCTGGTGCCGGCTCCGGGCAACGTTCATTCCCATGCGTTCCAGCGCGCCATGGCCGGGCTGTCCGAACGGCGCGGCACCAGCGGGCAAGACAGTTTCTGGACCTGGCGCCAGCTGATGTTCCGCTTTCTCGACCGGCTGACGCCTCAGGACGTGCAGGCGATTGCCGCGCAGGTGCAGATGGAAATGCTTGAGTCCGGCTATGGGGCGGTGGGCGAATTCCATTATCTGCACCACCAGCCTGGCGGCATTCCTTATGACGACCTTGGCGAGATGAGCGCGCGCATTGCAGCTGCCGCCAACCAGACTGGAATCGGGCTGACAATGTTGCCGGTGCTGTACCAGCAAGGCGGGGTTGATGGGCGCGCGTTGGGGCCCGGGCAGATCCGGTTTGGCAATGATCCTGATCGGTTCTTTCGTCTGTTGGAAACCGCCGGGCAGGCAATCTCAGGCCTGCCGCAGGACACAAATCTGGGCGCGGCCCCGCATTCCCTGCGCGCAGTATCGCGCGAGGCGTTGCGCGAGATCGTGAGCAACACGACCGGCCCGCTGCACCTGCATCTGGCCGAACAAAAGGCCGAAGTTGACGAGGTTGCCGCCGCTTACGGGGCCAGACCGGTGCAATGGCTGCTGGACAATCAGCCGCCCGACCGGCGGTGGTGCCTGATCCACTGCACCCAGATGTTGCCCGAGGAAACCACCGGGCTGGCCAAAACCGGGGCCGTGGCCGGGCTGTGCCCGATCACCGAAGGGTCGCTGGGCGATGGCATCTTTGACGGCACCAGATGGCTGCAAGCCGGCGGCGCGACGGCCATCGGATCGGACAGCAACATCCGCATTACCCTTAGCGAAGAACTGCGCCAGCTAGAGTACTCCCAGCGCCTGAAAGACCA
>NVQY01000170.1 GCA_002400675.1 Paracoccaceae bacterium
GACCGCATATCGCCCCCGCCCAACCGCGCCAGCGCGCCATAGCTGCAATTTCCCGACATCGCCATGCCATAGCCGAACATCAACCCGCCGACGATCGACGCCGCCGGCAACCAGCGTAGCGACAGGTAAAACGTGTCGGTGGCATGCAAAAGCCCGGCCCCCATCAGAGAGAAAGTGCCGATGATGGCGGTGCCGATGGCCAGCGCCCACATGCGCATACGGGTGTCGCTGCTGCCGTACAGAAGGTCTTCGATTGCGCCGGGGGTGCAAAACCGGCCCAGCCGCGCGGCAAGGCCCAGCAATATGCCGCCAAACGCGCCGACCATGACCACCATCTGGGTCTCGGTTGCCCATGTCAGCATTGGCACACTCCTTGGCGGCGCAGAATTACGCACCAACCAGTGTGGCGGCTTTCGCGGTATTGATCAAGAGAGGGGGCGGGTCAGTCGTCGCCAGTCGTCGTCAGTCGTCGCCGCAAAACAGATCATAGACCACTTCAAGAATGCGGCGCGGGCGTTCGTCGGCCAGACGATAATAGATCGCCTTGCCGTCCCGGCGTGGGATCACCAGACCCTCAAGACGCAGGCGTGACAGCTGCTGCGATACCGCCGCTTGCCGTGCGGACAACAGGTCTTCCAACTCGGTAACGGTCTTTTCGCCGGTCACCAGATGGCACAGGATCATCAACCGGCCTTCGTGGCTGATTGCCTTGAGAAAGTTCGACGCGGTGGTCGCGCTGTCGACCATCTTGTCCAGTTCTTCTTCGGCCATGTCGGTGGAGAATTTTGGAAGTGCCATTTGTCTGATCCTTGATTTGACAAATAATTCATAGGGTTAAAACGATATCAGATCCTCTATCGAGGCGATGCCAGCCTGCGCACAGATGTCATCCAGCGCCGGTTCAGGTGCGCCGGATACGCCGATCCCGGCCACAATCGCCCCGTTGCCTTCGTACACCACCAACCCGCCGCCCAACGGCAGGGCGTTTGTCAGGTTGCGGATAGCAGAGGACGCGGAACCGGCTTTGGTCGATTCGGCCAGCTCGCTGGTGCCGGTGCGAAAACTGACGGCGGTCCATGCTTTGCGTTGCGAGGTCTCATAGACATGTATCCCGGCAAAACGGTCGCGCAGGAAAACCTGCGGGATGCCGAAACGATCAACAACTGTCACACCAATTTGATAGCCCTCATCGCGGCACGCGGCCATCGCGGCCTGTGCCATTTGCAACGCCACTTCGGGTTTCAGCACCCGGAACGTGACAAACGCGTCGTCCTCATCCGCAAGGGCAGGGGTCGCAAACCCGACCGCCGCAACAAGGGAAAGGGCCAGTTTGCGCATCAACTGCCTCCGCCGCTCGGGTCGTAATTGGTTTTGCTCTTCAACAGCTTGTCCAGCAGAGGCCAAAAGAAGTCGGGGCCGGGATAGCCTTCGAGGCGGGCCAGTTCCTTGCCGTCATCAACAATCAGAAACGTAGGGGTAAAGGTCACCCGGCGGGCAATGCTCAGGTCTTCGGGGATGGCAAAGATATCAACCCGGCGCAGCGGCGCGAATTTGCCCTCAGAGGTCTTGGAATAGATCCCGCCGATGTCCTCGTTCCACTGTTCACAGTAGACGCAGCCGTCCTGCTCGACCATCACAAGTTCCACCGCAGCGGCGGGAAAGGCCAGAAGCAGCGCAGTAATCACGCCGAGGTAACTTTTCAGAGTAAGCATAGACCACCTGTTGACGTATCGTTGATCTACAACGTAATCTGAATATGTGAATGGTTCAAGCCACGTCCAATCCTGGCTCGCGGCGTCGTGATGGCAAGACTGTGATGGGAATACATTGAATGCTTGAGATCAGTCTGATTGGCGCGCTTTTTGCCGGGTTGCTTAGTTTTTTAACCCCCTGCGTTCTGCCGATGGTACCATTTTACCTGTCCTACATGGGCGGTCTCAGCATGGCTGAGCTGCGCGGCGATGGCCAGATCGCACCGGGCGCGCAACGCCGCCTGATGCTGTCGGCGGTGCTTTTTGCTGCCGGGGTCACCACGGTTTTCATGCTGTTCGGCATGGGCGCGACCGCGCTGGGGCAGGTGTTCGGGCAATATCTGGATGTGCTGAAATACGTCGCCGCCGCGTTTCTGGTGGTGTTTGGCCTGCACTTTCTCGGGGTGATCAATGTGCCGTTGCTGCATCGCGGCGCGCGGATGGAAAGCAAGGCAGAGCCTAGTTCGGCGATCGGCGCGTACCTCATGGGGCTGGCCTTTGGTTTTGGCTGGTCGCCCTGCGTCGGTCCGGCGCTGGCGTCGATCCTGATGATTGCCAGCGGCATGGGCGACATCTGGCGCGGCGGCTTGTTGCTGTTTGTCTACGGGGTCGGGATGACGGCACCCTTTATCGTCGCCGCCATGTTCGCCAAGCCGTTCCTGTCGTGGGTGCAAAAGCATCGCGCCGCTTTTGCCTATGTGGAAAAGGGCATGGGGGCTATGCTGATCGTATTCGCCATACTGATTGCCACCGGGTCGATGAATGTGATCGGGGCGGCCATGATACGCTGGATGCCGGGGTTCCTGACCCTGGGCTAGCGATTTGAACTTCCTGGGAGGGGAAACAATGTTAAAACAGATATTTGCTGGGATTCTGGCCGCGACGCTGACTGTGGGTCTGGGCGGGCCGGTTGTGGCGTCCGAGCTGGGCGACGACGGGTTGTACAAGGCCGCGTGGCTGCGCGAGACCTTCAAGGACCTGCAAGAGGATTTCACCGAGGCCGATTCCGAAGGCCGGCGTCTGGTGCTGCTGGTCGAACAACAGGGCTGTATCTACTGTAAGGAAATGCACGAGGTCACGTTTGTTGACCCGCGCGTCAAGGCGATGCTGGAAGACGTGTTCTACCCGGTGCAGATCGACCTTGGCGGCAGCCGCGAAGTGACCGACACCGATGGCGAGGAACTGACCGAAAAGAACGCGGTGCGCAAATGGGGGCTGATGTTCACCCCGACGATGATCTTTCTGCCGGCGAAAATGGACCCGTCCCTGTCGGTCAGCCAACAGGCCGTGGCGGTGATGCCCGGTGCCTTTGGCCCGGGGACCACTCTGGACATGATGACATGGGTGTCCGAGGAACGCTATCTGACCAAGGACGAGGAAGATTTCCAACGCTATCACGCGCGCATGATTCGTGAACGCAACGACGGCAGCACAGAGTAATTATCTTTCGCCGTCGGCATTGCTATTGAAAGTATTGGGAAATTTCCTATGGCCCCCTTGAATTTATCAACTAATTCACAGTTGTGAATTTGATGTTGCGTGAATCGGGGTGGCTAGCGTAGGGTAAAAGCAGCAAACCACAATCAACAAAGAAAATCGTGGTAGCTCAGGGAGGGAATATGAAACTACTTATCACCACTGCAGTTACAGCAGTTATTGCTTCGACCGTTGCATTTGCAGGTACAACCGCACCGGGCGACGTCGCCTTTAAAGACGGCGCTGTCGCAGTCTCGCTGACCGGAGCGGCCGGAAATGCCGCAGATGGCCGGGCTGTGTTTGCCGATCGCAAGCTGGGCAACTGCCTGGCCTGTCACGTCAACTCAGAGATGCCCGAGCAATCGTTTCAGGGCCAGGTAGGCCCGCCGCTGGACGGCGCTGCTGATCGCTGGAGCGAGGCGCAGCTGCGCGGGATCGTATCCAATTCAAAGAACACCTTTGAAGGCACGATCATGCCAGCGTTCTACGTCGATGCCGGTTTCACCCGACCGCTGGGAAAGTTTGAAGGCAAAACCATCCTTTCGGCCCAGCAGGTTGAAGACGTCGTCGCCTATCTGTTGACGCTCAAGTAAAGACAGGTTCGCCTGTTCGCACATAATTCAAGGAGACATATGAATGGAATTCTCAAGACGCGAAACGATCGCCCTTGGGCTGGGGGCCGCAGCGATGACGATGCTGCCCATACGCGCGTTCGCCGAAGCCACTGCCGATGAGATCGTCGCCGATTTCACTGGTGGCGCAAGCATGAGCGATGGCGGTGTGACACTGACCACGCCAGAGATTGCCGAGAACGGCAACACCGTGCCAATCGCGGTTGACGCCCCCGGTGCCGTGTCGGTCATGATTGTTGCAACCGGCAACCCGACGCCCAAGGTCGCCGTGTTCAATTTCGGAGAGCTGGCCGCGTCGCAGTCCGCATCCACCCGCATCCGGCTGGCCGGCACACAGGACGTTCTTGCCATTGCCAAAATGGCAGATGGTTCGTTCTTGCGCGCCTCGTCGACCGTAAAAGTCACCATCGGGGGTTGTGGGGGTTAATCACCGTCACACCTGTTCCGAAGTAAGGAGAATAATAAAATGGCAAAAGGTGTAAAACCCCGCGTCAAGGTCCCGAAAACAGCTGCGGCTGGTTCGTCGATCACCATCAAGACCCTGATCAGCCACAAGATGGAAAGCGGTCAGCGCAAGGACAAGAAAACCGGAGAACTGATCCCACGTTCGATCATCAACCGCTTTACCTGCGAATTCAACGGCAAGTCGGTTATCGAAATCGACATCGAGCCGGCGGTTTCCACCAACCCGTATTTCCAGTTTGACGCAACCGTGCCAGAGGCCGGCGATTTCGTGTTTACCTGGTATGACGATGACGGGTCGGTCTACGACGCAACGAAATCAGTCGCGATCGGTTGATCCGGCAGCAAGGGAGGGAAAAATACAAAATGGGAATGAACCTGTTTAAGACGACCGCTGCCGTAGCCGCGTTGGCCATCATGGCCACCGGGGCTGCTCAGGCTGGTGAAGACGCCAAGCTGGTGATCAACGGCGATTTGTCGATTGCGACGCAAGCCGCCGCACCGGCGCATCTGGAAAACCTCGAAACGGTCTATTCGGGCTGGGTCTTCCGGACCAAGGAAACACAGGCGCTTGAGATGGATGACTTTGACAATCCGTCTTTTGTGTTTGTCGATGTGGCGCTTGACCTGTACGCCGCAGTGGATGGAACCGAAGGCAAATCATGCGCGTCCTGCCATGAAAACGTCGAGGATTTCGCCGGTCTGACCACGTCGATGCCGCGCGTCAACGCCGATGGCGCTCTTGAAACCACAACCGACCTGATCAACGAATGCCGGACCGAGCGTATGGGTGCCAAGGCATGGAAGTACTCCGGTACGGACATGTCCGCCATGCTGTCGCTGGTTGGTTTGCAATCGCGTGGAATGCCGGTCAATGTGGCCATCGACGGTGCTGCGGCCCCGTATTGGGACAAGGGCAAAGAGCTGTATTATACCCGTGTGGGTCAGCTTGATATGTCTTGTTCCAACTGCCACGAGGACAACTACAACGTGATGATCCGTGCGGATCACCTGTCCCAGGGCCAGTCGAACGGGTTCCCGACCTACCGTCTGAAAAACGCCAAGATGAACACCATCCAGGCGCGTTTCAAAGGCTGCATGAAGAACATCCGTGCAGAACCCTTTGGTCAGGGCAGCGACGAGTTCAAGGCGCTTGAACTTTACGTGGCAAGCCGTGGCAACGGATTGATCGTCGAGACACCTTCAGTTCGCAACTAATCAAAGACCTGCCCCGGTATCGTCCGGGGCGGGTTTTTTCGCATTTTGGCATTCACATATGCGAATGTTAATTCGACCAGAATGCCCAACCAATCAGAACATCCAACAATACGACCTCCGGTGACAAAAGGATTAGGTAAATGATCTCCCGACGCGATTTCATGCAGGTTTCAATGGCGGCTTCGGCGCTGGTAGGGGCCTCTGGGTTTGGCAACTGGGCACGGCTCGCGGCGCAGCAGAGGCTGACGCAGGATCAACTGCTGGAGTTTGACACCTACGGCAATGTCAGCCTTATCCACATCACCGACATCCACGGCCAGCTGAACCCGATCTATTTCCGCGAACCCAGCATCAATTTGGGGATCGGCGCCGCCAAGGGGCAGATGCCGCACGTCACCGGCGCTGATTTCCGCAAGGCTTACGGCATCGCTGACGGCAGCCCGTCGGCCTATGCGCTGACCTATGACGATTTTTCCTCGCTGGCCCAGGCCTATGGCCGGGTTGGCGGGCTTGACCGCATGTCCACCGTGATCAATTCGATCCGCGCCGAACGTCCCGACGCTCTGTTGCTGGATGGCGGCGATACATGGCACGGCTCGTACACCTGTCTCAAGACCGAAGGTCAGGACATGGTCAACGTGATGAACGCGCTGAAACCGGACGCGATGACCTTCCACTGGGAATTCACCCTTGGCTCTGACCGCGTTGCCGAGATTGTCGAAGGTCTGCCGTTTGCCGCGCTGGGCCAGAACATCTTTGATGCCGAATGGGACGAACCGGCGGAACTGTTCAAGCCCTACAAGTTCTTTGAACGCGGCGGCGTCAAGATCGCTGTGATCGGTCAGGCGTTCCCTTATATGCCGATCGCCAACCCCGGCTGGATGTTCCCCGAATACTCGTTTGGTATCCGCGACGAGAACATGCAGAAAATGGTCAACGAAGTACGCGCCGCAGGGGCCGAACTGGTGGTTTGCCTTAGCCACAATGGCTTTGACGTGGACAAGAAAATGGCAAGTCGCGTTACCGGCCTTGACGTGATCCTGTCCGGGCACACCCATGACGCGCTGCCCGAACCGGTTCTGGTGGGGCAGACGATCATCGTCGCCTCGGGGTCGAACGGCAAATTCGTCTCCCGCGTCGATCTGGATGTGCGTGATGGCAAGATGATGGGCTTCCGGCACAAGCTGATTCCGATGTTCGCGGACGTAATTGCGCCCGATCCGGTTGTTACAAAACTGATAAACGAGCAAAGAGAACCGTACAAAACGGACCTTAGCGAGGTAATCGGTCAGGCCGGGTCGCTGTTGTATCGTCGAGGCAATTTCAACGGCACATGGGACGATCTGATCTGTGACGCGCTGATTTCCGAACGCGAGGCCGACATCGCCCTGTCGCCCGGCGTGCGCTGGGGTCCGTCAGTTCTGCCCGGGCAGGACATCACCCGCGAAGACATTTACGGCGTGACCTCCATGACCTACGGCAAGGCATATCGCTCTGAAATGACCGGCGAATTCATTCAGGTGATCCTCGAAGACGTGGCCGACAACCTGTTCAACCCTGATCCCTATTACCAGCAGGGCGGCGACATGGTGCGCACCGGTGGCCTTGGCTACCGCATCGACATCACCAAGCCACAAGGCAGCCGGATCACCGAACTGACCCTGTTGAAAACCGGAGAGCTTCTTGATCCCGCCAAGACCTATGTGGTTGCCGGTTGGGCCTCGGTCAATGAAGGAACCGAAGGGCCGGAGATTTGGGACGTGGTAGAAGACCACATCCGCAAGCAGGGCACCGTAACTATTAATCCCAACAACTCGGTCAAGGTGATCGGGGCCTGAACCCATTGATAAACCTGTGAAAAAACGCAGAAAGGTCTGCTGACAAAGTGACAAAGCCACCCAAACCCAACAGCCCCTCCCGGCGTCAGTTTCTGGCCGGAGCGGCGGCTGTTGGGGCTGGGACCGTCACACCCAACCCGTCCCGCGCCGGGGCGGGTGACCCGCTGATCACCGAAGTTCAGGACTGGGCGCGTGCGCTGGGCGACGGCGTTGTCACCACCCCCTACGGCCTGCCCGAGCCAGCTGAATTCGACGTGGTGCGGCGCAATATTTCGAACCTGAGCAACACCACCACCAGCTCTCCCAGCTTTACACCGTTCCACGCCCTTGAAGGCACCATCACCCCCCAAGGTTGCGCGTTTGAACGGCATCATTCTGGCGCGATCGAGCTGTCAAAGCCGGATTATCGCCTGATGATCAATGGCTTGGTCGACACACCTCTGGTGTTCAGCTACGGCGATCTGGAACGTTTCCCCCGCGAGACCCGGGTACATTTCTGTGAATGCGCCGGCAATGGCGCGATGGAGTGGCGCGGCCCCCGCTTCAACGGCGTGCAATACACCCACGGCATGATGCATAACATGGAATACACCGGCGTACCGCTACGCCTGTTGTTGCAAGAGGCCGGCATCGACCCGAGCGCCAAATGGATTTACGTCGAGGGGGCGGATGCCTCCTCTAACGGGCGGTCCATCCCGCTGGATAAGGCGCTGGGCGATGTGTTGGTGGCGTTCAAAGCCAACGGAGAGGCGCTGCGCCGCGAACATGGCTATCCGGTGCGGCTGGTGGTGCCGGGCTGGGAAGGCAACCTGTGGGTCAAGTGGCTACGCCGAGTCGAGGTGCGCGACTCGCCGGTCGAGGCACGCGAAGAGACCTCGAAATACTCCGATCTGCTGGGTGACGGGCGGGCGCGCAAATGGTCGTGGGCGATGGATGCCAAGTCGATGATCACCGCCCCCAGCCCGCAGATGCCGGTTGGCCACGGCACCGGGCCGATGGTGATTACCGGGCTGGCGTGGTCGGGACGGGGCGCGATTTCCAAGGTCGATGTCTCGCTCGACGGTGGGCGCAACTGGCAACAGGCGCGCCTTGCGGGGGGCTGTGACAGCAAGGCGCTGACGCGGTTCTATCTGGATATCCGCTGGGACGGGCAAGAGATGCTGTTGCAGTCGCGCGCCACGGATGAGACCGGCTATGTGCAGCCCTCTAAGGACGCGCTGCGGGCGCTGCGCGGCGAAAGTTCGTTCTATCACAACAATGGCATTCAGACCTGGTGGGTTCAGGCCAGCGGCGAGGTGGAAAATGTCGAAGTTTCCTGACCTTGCGCGTGCGGCCCTGCTGGGCGTGATGATTGCCGCCACGCCGGTTGATGCCGGTGAATTCGGCCTTGGCCGGGCTGCAACTTCGGACGAGATCGCCGCGTGGAATCTGGACGTATCCCCTGATGGGCGCGGCTTGCCTGCGGGTGCCGGGTCGGTTCTGGACGGCGAAGAATTATTCGCCGATGCCTGCGCCGCCTGTCACGGCGATTTTGCCGAGGGTGTCGGCAACTGGCCCAAGCTGGCCGGTGGGCAAGGCACGCTCGATCAAGAGCGGCCACAGAAAACTGTCGGCTCGTACTGGCCTTATCTCAGCACGGTCTGGGACTATATCAACCGCTCTATGCCTTATGGCGATGCGCAGACGCTGACCCCGGACGAGGTTTACGCGTTGGTGGCCTATATCCTCTATTCCAATGATCTGGTGGACGAGGAATTCGTTCTGACACGCGAAAACCTGCCGGGGGTCGAGATGCCCAACCGCGATGGGTTCATTGTCGATGACCGTGCGCAGGTGGAATATCCGGGCCTTTCGCAGGCCCCTTGCATGGACGATTGCAAAGAACCTGTGGCGATCACCAAACATGTGGTCGTGCGCGCGCTTAATCCTTAGCCATTCACGTTTCGATCGTACGCGCCCCCTTTCCCGGTCCATTTTCGGCGGCGGGATTTGCGGGCCAAAGGAGTATCTGCCTCACTCAGTAAAGGACCATAAAATGCCAGTGATCAAACGAGTTGGAATGACCCTTCAAACTGCACGTCTCGCATTGTTGGCGGTTGTGCTGGCTTGGGGGGCGCTGGGCGGCGCGCCCTTGTTTGCAGCCGGCCACGAGGCTGAATTGATTGGTGACGCTGAACGCGGAGAGGTGGTTTTCAGGAAATGCAAAGGCTGCCATCAGGTCGGACAGGGCGCGAAAAACCGCGCAGGGCCAAAGTTGAACGGGTTGTTCGGGCGCAAGGCCGCGTCGGTCGAGGGGTTCTATTATTCCAAAGGCATCATGCGCGCCGCCAGCGAAGGCCTGGTCTGGGATTTAGTGCGGCTCGACGCCTATCTTGAGAACCCCAAGGCGCTGGTATCCGGCACCAGGATGAGCTTTCGCGGGCTGAAAAAGCTACAGGACCGCCATGATGTGCTGGCCTATCTGCGGCTGTATTCCGACGATCCCGCCAACATCCCCGAGGCCCCGCCCACCGCGGTTCTGCACGAGGTGAAACTGACACCAGAGATCCTGGCGCTGATCGGTGATCCGGAATACGGCGAATATCTTTCCAGTGAATGCTCCACCTGTCATCTGCGCGATGGCGGCGATCAGGGCATCCCATCAATTACCCGATGGCCGGTCGAAGATTTTGTGGTGGCGATGCATGCCTACAAGAGAAAACTACGATCCCATCCGGTCATGCAAATGATGGCCGGGCGGTTGGACGACGAAGAAATCGCGGCTTTGGCCGCCTATTTCAAGGAAGCGAAGTAAACACTTAAATCAACAGGGAGTAATATCATGACACTGAACAGAAGATCTTTCATGCGCACAGGGGCGACTGCGGCGGCTGCTGTGGCGGCGGCGTCGATGGCGGCACCAATGGTGATGGCCCAGGGCAAACCCCGCGTGGTGGTTGTTGGCGGCGGGGCCGGTGGCGCAACGGCGGCGCGATACCTTGCCAAGGGCTCGAAAGGTGCCATTGATGTCATTCTGGTTGAACCGACGCGAAAATATTACACCTGTTTCTTTTCCAACCTCTATCTGGGCGGGTTCCGCGAGTTAAGCAGCATTGGCCACACCTATGGCAAGCTGGCGGCCGACTATGGGATCAACGTGGTGCATGACTGGGTGATTGGCGTTGATCGGGACGCCAGGACCGTCAGCCTCGCCGGGGGCGGGACGTTGCCGTATGACCGGTTGGTTCTCAGCCCCGGCATCGACTTTGTTGACGGCGCGGTTCCCGGTTGGGACATCTCGGCGCAAAATGCCATGCC
>NVQY01000171.1 GCA_002400675.1 Paracoccaceae bacterium
GGCAGGTCGAACAGGCGCAGGCCCCGCCGCAATCGGCTTCGATGCCGGGGATGTCGTTGTCGCGCGCGCCTTCCATTACGGTCAGACCATTGGCGACGTCCACGGTATGTTGGGTGCCATTGTGTTCGATATAGGTGATTTTAGCCATTCTCACTGCTCCCGGCTTGGGTGTTGTGGCGCAGGTCTAGCCAAGCGGCCTGATCGGCGCCAGTCCCTTTTGTGTCTCAGGGCGGTAAGGCTGGACAAAATTTGCATGTGTTCTATATTTGTTCCTTATGTTTGTTGCCCCGACCCTGCCGATTTCCGCCGATGCCGACTGGCCGCGCCCGCCGTCGTGTTTGGTGGCCGCGCGCCTGGACACCCCGCCCGAGGGTGCGCGCATCACCGTGGCCGGGCTTGTGATCCTGCGTCAGCGGCCCGGCACAGCCAAGGGCGTGATCTTTCTTACCCTTGAGGACGAGACCGGAATCGTCAATGTGATCGTCTGGCGCAAGCTGTATGAACGGTTCCGTCGGGCGGTGATTTCCGGGCGTATGTTACGGGTGACGGGGCGGTTGCAACGGGCGCATTCGGTCATTCATGTGATCGCTGAACAGATCGAAGATATCTCGCCCATGCTGGACCGGTTGTTGCAGGACCCGGGGTAACGCCGCCATTTGCGCCAAAATGGATATTGCGTTAATCTGCCGGAAAACGCCCATCAGAGGCCCGAGCATGACCCTGATCCGATCCATATTACACACCGCCATTCTGTCCGGGCTGGCCGCCTGTGCATCCCAGCCGGGTCTGGGGGGCTTGGGCGAACCGGAAGTCACACGCCTGACCCAGATCGCCCCGCCCGGGGCGGCACCCGGCACCTGTTGGGGCAAGAACGTCACCCCAGCGATCATCGAAACCGTGACCCAGCAGGTCATATTGCAGCCGGCGCAGGTGATGACCGATGGCACCGTCACCCAACCGGCGATCTACAAGACCGAAACCTTGCAGGAAATCGTGCGCGAACGCCGCGAGACGTGGTTCCTGACCCCCTGCCCCAAGGATATGTCGCCCGAATTCATCGCCAGCGTTCAGCGCGCCTTGGCCGCGCGGGGGCTGTATCGCGGTGATATATCGGGGACGATGAACGCCTCTACCCGCGCCGCCGTGCGTCGCTATCAAAAGCCGCAGGGGCTGGATTCGGGCATCCTGTCGCTGGCCGCCGCGCGCAAGCTGGGACTGGTCGAGGTGGAACAGGAAGGCTGAGAAAAGAAAAGGGGCACCCGGTCAAGGGTGCCCCAGTTCGTTCAGTTATGGCTTAGAGGTCAGCCATCCAGACCGAGGGCCACGAACCGTGGTTCCCCGGCGCGGCGCACCAGCAGCAGCAGGGATTTGCGCCCAGCATCCTTAGCCTCAGAGATACGGTCGTCGAGGTCCCCCATCGACAGGACCTTTTGCTGACCGGCTTCGGTGATCACGTCGCCCGGACGCAGGCCCTTTTCAAAGGCTTGCGTGCTTTCGTCTACCGCCATCACCAGCAGTCCGCGCATATCATCGGGCAGCGACAGTTCCGAGCGCATGTCCTCGGTCAGCACACTTAACGTGAGGCCAAGAATATCCTGCTCTGTCACTTCGGGGCTGCCCTTTTCCATCACGGCGGGAACGGCACCTTCGGCCCCTTCACGACGTCCGAGGGTTACCAGAACCGTCTGGGTGCCGCCTTCGCGGAACACGATCACCCGCACGGCCTTGCCGACTTCGGTGTTGCCCACTTGCCGGACCAGCGCGCGGGTGTCGTCCACATTAACCCCGTCAAAAGTGACGATCACGTCGCCTGACAGCAACCCGGCTTCTTTTGCCGGACCCTCGGGCACATCAGTGATCAACGCGCCTGCGGCCTGCTCAAGACCCATGGCTTCGGCCACATCGTCGGTGACGTCCTGAATGCGCACACCCAGCCAGCCGCGACGGGTTTCGCCGAACTCCTTGAGCTGCTTCATCGTCCGGTTGACCACGTTCGACGCCATCGAGAATCCGATGCCGATAGAGCCACCGTTGGGCGACAGGATCGCGGTATTCACGCCGATCACTTCGCCGTCCATGTTGAACAACGGCCCGCCAGAGTTGCCACGGTTGATCGCCGCGTCGGTCTGGATGTAGTCGTCATAGGTGCCCGAAAGCGCGCGGTTACGCGCCGACACGATACCGGCCGAGACCGAAAATCCCTGACCAAGAGGGTTGCCGATCGCCACCACGAAATCACCCACGCGGGCGGTGTCACTGTCACCGAATTTGACAAATGGCAGCGGCTCGTCGGTTTCGACCTTAAGCAGGGCGAGGTCGGTGTTCTTGTCGGTGCCAATGACCTTGGCCGGCAGTTCCTCGCCGGAGAAGAATTCGATCAGGATCTCATCCGCCCCTTCGATCACGTGGTTGTTCGTCACCACATAGCCGTCTTCGGAAATCACAAATCCCGACCCCAGCGCCTGCGACCGGCGTGGGCGGGTGTTTTCACCGTTGCGATCGCGGAAATCGCGAAAGAATTCCTCGAACGGAGACCCTTCGGGGACCACGCCCTGAGGGCCGGTGCGCCCTTCGATCATCGTGGTTGTGGTGATGTTGACCACGGCCGGGCTTAGCTTTTCAATCAGCGGGGCGAGGCTTTCGGAACGGGCCTGCGCGATGGCGGCCTGCATCAGCACGAGCATCAGCGCCAATGCGCCCAGCCAAAGAGGCCGTAATCGGGAAAGGGGGGCAGTGGCCCCGGTTGAATAGGAAATGGTAGCTGCCTGCGAATGTGGCAATGGTCTGCTCCTTATTTGGAAGGTTGCCTTGAGAGAGGCCCGGCCAGCGCGGTCGGGCAAAGTATCTTTCGTTGTGTCTTACGTTGTGTCTTCTGCACTCAATGTAGTGGCGATTAACTCACACGCAAAGAGTGTTACAAACATTCAAGAACTTGTGAGCGAGCGTGCCTGCCGCGCGATTGGACAGGCCCGGTTCACCCCCCCAGTGCATTGGCGACCCACAGCAATATCATCCCCGACACCAGCGCCAGCGCGCCAAACTGACGGCGCGCGCCTTCGGGCAGGTCGCGCAAGGTTTCAAGCAGACGTTCGACAAGCGAAGGGGCCAGTACCCAGACCAGCCCCTCTACGATCAATACCAGCCCAAGGGCCAGAAAGATGGTTGCAATCACCGTGCCGTCACTGGCTGTCAACCCTGCCGTTGGGTGACTTCAGATAGTTGAAGAACTCTGAATCCGGCGAAATGATCATCGACGAATTGCTGCCCTTCAAGGCCCGTGAATAGGCCTTCAGCGAGCGGTAGAATTCAAAGAATTCCTGATCCTTGCTATAAACTTCGGCAAAGATCGCGTTTCGCTGCGCATCGGCCTCGCCTCGGGCGATCTCGGCGTTTTTCTGGGCTTCTGAGACCAGTTCGACCACAGTCCGGTCGGCCTGCGCACGCACCCGTTGCGCCGCTTCGTTACCACGGGCACGTTCGTCTGTGGCCTCGCGTTCACGTTCGGCGCGCATCCGATCGAAGGTCGCGGCCAGGTTTTCCTGCGGCAGATCTGTGGCCTTGAGGCGCACGTCGATGATCGTCAGGCCAAGGCCGCGCGCCTCGGAGATGGCACCATTGCGGATACGCAGCATCAGCGTGGCCCGGTCAGTGCTAAGGATATCGCTAGAGCTGACAGAACCCAGGATTTCACGGGTCTGCGCACGCAGGATCGAATCCAGACGACTTTCGGCGGTTGCAATGCCGCCGGTGCCCACGGCCTGCCGGAACTGAACCACATCGGCGATCCGGTAACGGGCAAAGGCATCGACCACCAACCGGCGATCATCCAGAGGGGTGATTTCCAACTGAGGCACATCGCGGCTAAGGATACGGTCATCGTAACGGACCACTTCCTGAATCAGCGGGATTTTGAATCCCAGCCCGGGTTCGTCCTTAACCGACACCACCCGGCCAAATTGCAGGATCAGAACCTTTTCACGTTCATCAACAATAAAGACCGACGACATGATGCCGGCGATAGCGATCACCAGGATCGGTAGTATAAAAGCAGATTTACGCATTAGTTCGACCCTCCGGTGCCACGTTGCAGTTCATTCAGCGGCAGGTAGGGCACGACCCCCTGGCTGCTGGCGTTTTCGTCGATGATGATCTTGTTGAGCCCGCCCAGAACTTCTTCCATGGTTTCCAGATACAGCCGCTTGCGCGTCACTTCCGGGGCTTTTTCGTATTCGGCTAGAACCGCCAGGAAACGGCTGGCCTCGCCTTCGGCTTCGTTGACCACACTGGCGCGGTAACCTTCGGCCTCTTCCAAAAGCTGCGCGGCCTGACCGCGGGCCTCGGCCAAAGCCTTGTTGGCATAGGCGTCAGCCACGTTCTGCAAGCGGTCGCGTTCTTGCGCGGCAGCCTGAACGTCGCGGAAGGCACCGATCACCGATACCGGCGGGTCGGCCTTGTCAAAGTTGACGCGGATGATGTTCACGCCGCTGTCATAGCTGTCCATGGTCAACTGGATCAGATCGAACAACTGCCCGGCAATCGCCCCACGATCCCGGTTCAGGATCGGCGACAGTTCGGATTGCGCGATGATTTCGCGCATGGCCGATTCAGATACCGCGCGGATGGTCTGGCGCGGGTCGCGCAGGTTGAACAGGTACTTGGCCGGGTCGCTGATATTCCAGACCACCTGATAGTCGATATCGACCACGTTTTCGTCGCCGGTCAGCATCAAGCCTGCGTTGGCCCCACGTGCACCGCCCATGTCTTCGGTCTGTTCGCGGGTGACCGGGATCACTTCGGCCGTGACCAGTGGCCAGGGGGCAAAGTTCAGGCCCGGATTGCCGATGGAAGAAAACTTGCCCAGCATCAACTCGACCGACTGCTCTTCGGGTTTGACCGTGTAAAAGCTGGCCATGCCCCAAAGGACCGCCGCCGCGACGATACCCAGACCAACGGTGCCTTTGGTGAACGCCGGTCCACCGCCGCCGCCCTGCCTGTTGCCGCCATTGCCGGACCCGCCACCGCGCCCGCCCATCAGCACGCGCAACTGTTCCTGGCCCTTTTTCATCAGCTCTTCGATCTCAGGAATCTGCGGGCCTTCGCCTTCGGGACGATTGCCGCCGCCACCGCGACGACCACCATTCTGGCCCCCGTTGTGACCACCGTTCTGGCCTCCGCCATTGTTGCCCTGATTTCCGCCGTCGCCGCCGGAAGAGCCTCCGCCCCCCCAAGGACCACCATTGTTGCCCGCCATATTCTGTATTCCTTTCTCAGCCGTGGTTCACGGCGCTATATCATAACTTGTGTGCCGGCACGACCAATTCAAGCGGTCCTGACGGGTGTCTTCATTGTTACCAACTCTTCGGACATGGTCGGGTGCACCGCCACTGTCCGGTCGAAATCTTCCTTGGTCGCGCCCATCTTGACGGCAATCCCCACCAGTTGGATCATTTCCCCGGCCCCCGGTGCGACGATGTGACAGCCCAGAATCTTGCGACTAGCCTGGCTGACCACCAGTTTCATCAGCACCCGGTCATTGCGCCCGGCAAAGCTGGTCTGCATGGGGCGGAACGAGGTAGAGTAGATCTCTATCGGTTCCTGTTCGCGAGCGTCTTCCTCGCTTAACCCGATGGTGCCGTATTCGGGTTGGGTAAAGATCGCGGTGGGGATCAGGTCGTGATCCACCGGGGTTGGATTGCCCTTGAACACGGTCTCGACAAAGCCCATGCCCTCGCGGATCGCCACCGGAGTCAGGTTCACCCGGTCGGTCACATCGCCAATCGCGTAGATCGACGGCACGGCGGTCTGGCTGTACTTGTCAACGATGATCTGGCCCTTGCGGCCCATTTCAACGCCGGTGTTTTCCAGTCCCAGACCGGCAGTATTGGGCACCCGGCCCGTGGCCAGCAACACTTCGTCAAAGACTTTGGTGGTGCCATTGGTAGCCTTGACCTCGATCCCGGTCGCACCTTTTTTCATCTCGATGATGGTGGTGCCCAGATGCACGTCGATGCCGTTCTGGCACATCTCTTCGCAGATCAGCCCGCGCGCCTCGTCATCAAAGCCGCGCAGGATCTGCGCGCCGCGATAATATTGCGTGGTCTTGACGCCCAACCCATTGAGGATACCGGCGAATTCGCAGGCAATATAGCCGCCGCCGACAATCAGGATGCTTTTGGGCAGCGTGTCAAAGTTGAAAATCTCGTTCGAGGTGATGCCCAGTTCGTCCCCCGGCAAACCGGGTTTCACCGGATGCCCGCCAGTGGCGATCAGAATATGCTTGGCGCTCTTTTGCGTACCATCGGCCAGTTCGACCGTATGCGCATCCACCAACCGCGCCCGCTGGTCAAATGTCTCGACCCCGGCGTTCTTGAGGATATTGCGGTAAATCGCCTCAAGCCGGTCCAGTTCGGCGTGCAATTTGCCCCGGAACAGGCCCCAGTCGAAACTGGTATCGCCGAATTTCCAGCCATATTCGCGCGCGTCCCCCGCCATCCCGGCGTATTCGCTGGCAAACACCATCAGCTTTTTCGGCACGCAACCGCGGATCACACAGGTACCGCCGTAACGGTCTTCTTCGGCCAGCGCAACCTTTGCGCCGTTCTCGCCCGCAGCCACACGCGCGGCGCGCACACCGCCGGATCCGCCACCTATGACGAACAGATCATAGTCAAAATTCATTTTAAGGAGCCCTCAGTCTGCCAGATCGGTGAACAGGTTGTCGCTTTCGACAAAATCCAGCCGGTCATGTTCTACAGTACCTTCATTGATGTTGCGCAACTCTACCCGGCCATCGCCATAGCCGATGATCACCATGTCACAGATATCAATGAAAAGTCCGTTTTCAACCACCCCCGGCATCTGGTTCATCACCATCGCCAGCTGACGCGGGTTGCCGATGCGGTTCAGATGCAGGTCAAGGATGTAATTTCCCTCGTCGGTGATGAACGGAATCTCTCCGTTCATGCGCAGGGTGGCATTGCGCCCCAGCACATCCATCGAGATCAGAGTCTCTTCGACCAGCGCCTGCGTGGTCTGCCAGCCAAACGGGATCACCTCGACTGGCAGCGGGAAAGCGCCGAGATTCTCGACCTCTTTGCCCACATCCGCAATCACGATCATCTGATCGGACGCGGTGGCGACGATCTTTTCCTGCAACAACGCGCCACCACCGCCCTTGATCAGGTTCATGTCGCCGTCAAATTCATCCGCGCCGTCGATGGTCAGGTCCAGCCATTTGGCCTCGTCCAGCGAAATCACTTCGATGCCCACGTCGCGGGCCAGCTCTGCGGTGCGGGTAGAGGTCGGCACGCCGCGAATCTTAAGCCCCTCGTCGCGCACCATTTCCCCCAGACAACGCACCAGCCACGCGGCGGTACTGCCGGTACCTAACCCCACGCGCATCCCGTCTTCGACGAAATCAGCCGCCCGTTTGGCGGCAACGAATTTGGCTTTGTCGATGGGCGACAATTCTCCGGACATGGCAGCAGCTCCCCTGATCGCTCGGGCTGCTTATAGGAAAGAAGCGCGCAAGGTGCGAGAGGTGATTTCACGGCCACGACCGCGCGGCAGCCGTCAGGGGCAGATATTCAGGCGAAGGGTCAGAATTTTCGCGCGAATTCCGGGGTGGGAAATTTGCGGGAAATTTGGTGGTAGAGGCTCAAAACCCGCAGCCCGCCGGGTTCAGCCGCGCAGCATTGCCGCGATCACCCGTTGCATCAGGTCGATCAGCAGGTGTTGTTCATCCCCGCTTAACCCTGCCAGCGCCACCCGGTTCTGATTTTGCGCCGCGCTCGTGGCAGGGATGGACAACATCGCCCTGCTGGGGCGCAATATGAAGGACGGGTTGGCAATCCGCGCCCGTCTCAGGGCGAAACGTTAGGCTTGCGGGGCGGCCTTAGCCGTCCATTCGAGAGGCTTCGACAACGCGGGCGACCTCGTCCATCGTTACCCATCCGTCGCCGTCCATATCGGCCAGCATCACCCGCCTGTAGGTTGCCGCCTTGGCCTCGTCAAATCCGCTTTCGGCGTAATCTTGGGCAAAGTCCCGCAATTCCAACGGGTCAACGCCTCCGTTCCCATCCGCATCCGCCCGGCGATGCAATTCAAGCAACCGAGGCCGCTGCGAGGCAGACAACGCAGGCAGGACCGCACCAACCTCGGCGCGGCTGATCGTGCCGTCATTGTCGAGATCCGCCAGCAACAGACGCCGGGACTGTGTCGCGCGCAGCGCTGCCCGGCGGATCGCCACCATCTGTTCGATCCCGGCCACATCAATGCGCCCATCCCGCCCGTACCCGGCAATCACCTCTTGCGCGGCCTTGCGAAACGCATCGGGTCGCTCTTTCAGGATTGCGGTAATCTCGTCACCAAGGGTTTCCTCAAACCCCTGCGCCGCCGCTGGCAAGGCACAAGCCAGCAACATCACCGCGCCCAGACCCATGGCCCATACCCTGACAAATGCTAATCGCGCCACCATACCTGCCCCCATGTTCTTGCCCGCAGCTGTTCCATTCCGTTCACCACCAATCTGCATGAGACTGGTTAATTCCGCCTTAACACCGCTCGCATGACCGTTGACTGTAGCCGTGTTTCCGATAGGAAACGTCGTAAATTGCCGCCTTACTGGCGGCAACTTGCTTTATAACGCAGGCCATGACCCGGACATACACATTGCATTACGCCCCCGACAACGCGTCGCTGATCATTCGGTTGGCGCTGGATGAGATCGGCGTGCCTTACAGTACGGCGCTGGTCGATCGCGCGGCTCAGGCGCAGACTTTGCCCGCCTATCGGACGTTGAACCCCGCCGGGCTGATTCCTGTGCTGGAAACGCCGCAGGGGCCGGTGTTCGAAACCGGAGCAATCCTTTTGTGGCTGGCCGAGCGCCATGACGCGCTGGCCCCGGCCCCGGCTGACCCGCACCGTGGCGCATTTCTGAAATGGTTGTTCTTTGTGTCCAACACCCTGCACGCAGATTTGCGACTGACGTTTTACCCCGGCCTTTACGCCGGACCCGACCGGAAAAACCAGACGGCCCTGCGCCGCACCGTGCAAACTCGGATCAAACGGCACTTGGGGCTGCTCGACGATCTGGCCTCAACAAAACCCGTCTGGCTTACCCCCAGAACGCCGTCCGTGTTGACACTATATATAGCTTGCCTGATGCGCTGGATGGCGCTTTACCCGACTGACAGCGACCGGGGCTGGTTTGCCCTGTCCGACACGCCCCACCTGCGCGACCTGCTGAGAGGGCTTGAAACCCGGCCATCTGTCCTGATAGCGCAACAAGCCGAAGGGCTAGGCCCGACCCCGTTCACCGCCCCGCATTACGCGACCCCACCGAAAGGAAGCCCCACCTGAATGTTCCTGTCTGTCTTTGATATGTTCAAGGTCGGGATCGGCCCGTCGTCGTCCCATACCATGGGGCCGATGGTGGCCGCCGCACGGTTTCTTGACCAAATGCGCGCCTCGCCGTTTGAATTCGCAGGCCTGCGTGCGTCGCTGCACGGATCGCTGGCGTTCACCGGGGTTGGCCACGCCACCGACCGGGCGACGATTCTGGGGCTGGCCGGGTTCGTGCCGGAAACCTATGTGGCCAAGAATGCCGAACTGGCGCTGGAGGATATCCGCGCCAACCACATGGTATCCCCCGAAGGGCTGGGCGGCCTGCGCTTTGACCCCGCCCTCGACCTGACCTTTGACTATGACCGCATCCTGCCGGGCCATACCAATGGCATGATCCTGATGGCCACCGACGCACAGGGCGACGTCACCCTGCAACAAACCTATTATTCCATCGGCGGCGGGTTTGTGATGACCGAGGATGAACTGGCCGCAGGCAAAGCGACTGACGAGGGCGCGCCGGTGCCCTACCCGTTCCATTCTGCCAATGAAATGCTGGCGATGGCCGCGACAAGCGGCAAGTCCATCGCCGCCATGAAACGCGCCAACGAAGTATCGCGTGCCTGCGAAATCAGCCTGGCCAAAGGTTCGGCCCGCCTGTGGGAGGTGATGAACGCTTGCATCGAGCGCGGGCTGAACGGGTCGGGCATCCTGCCGGGGGGCTTGGGGGTGAAACGCCGGGCCGGGCCTATCCATGACGCGCTGCAAGCCGAAGCCGGGCTGAACCAAAGCGCGCCGCACACGATCAACGACTGGATCTGCGTCTATGCGCTGGCGGTGAACGAGGAAAACGCCGGCGGCGGACAGGTTGTCACCGCGCCCACCAATGGCGCGGCGGGGGTTCTGCCGGCGACTTTGCGCTATTACCTCGACCACGTTCCCGGCGCGGCCCCCTCTCATGTCGAGGATTTCCTGCTGACTGCCGCAGCCATCGGCGGG
>NVQY01000172.1 GCA_002400675.1 Paracoccaceae bacterium
CGCCGCAAATTCCTGATCGCCGGGGGGGTGACCACGACGATCATGATCACCATGAACCCCGGCACGCCGATGGCCAAGGAAGTACCGGCAACCATCACCACCTTTCCGCGCAAGTTCATCGTCAAGATGTCCGAGCTGAAGCTGGATGAACCGGTTGATTTCACCTACCCCGACGAAGGGGCGCATTCCGACAACATGATTGTCAGGCTGGGCGTCCAGGCCGGCGGAGGGCTGGGTCCGGATGCGGATATCGTCGCGTTCAACTATGCCTGCACCCATCAGGGCGGATCATTGTACGACAGCTATAAGGGCGACACCAAGTCGCTGGGGGCCTGTCCGCTGCATCTAAGCACCTATGACCTGACCCGCCACGGTATCCTGATTTCTGGTCAGGCCTATCAATCGCTGCCTCAGATCCTGCTTGAACTTGATGGTGACGATATCTACGCCACCGGAATTTTTGGCCTGATTTATGGTCGCAAAGACAATCTGCACGGCTGAAGGAGAGGAAAAACATGTCAACTCCATATTATATCCCGGAAACCAACGTACCTCTGCCACCGGTAGATGCCGAGGTTCTGTCAACAGCCTGCGATTACTGTATCGTTGCCTGTGGTTACAAGATTTACCGCTGGCCGGTTGCCGGCGGTATCGAGGGCGGCGAAAAGGCGGATGAAAACGCCTTTGGTGTCGATTTCCCGGTCGAGGCATTAGGCCCGTGGGTCGCGCCCAACCAGCACAATATCGTGCTGCATGAAGGCGAGCCGCACCATGTGGTGATCATCCCCGACAAAGAGGCAGAGTTCGTCAACACCAACGGCGACAGTTCGCTGCGTGGCGGGTGTATTGCGCAGAAATGCTATAACCCACAGACCCCGACACGGGATCGCCTGAAATCGCCGATGATGCGGATTTACGGTATTCTTCAGCCGGTTACATGGGACTTTGCGCTGGATATCGCCGCCGAGATGGCGAAATACGTGATCAAAACGCACGGCTCGAACGCCTATGGCGTCAAGACCTTCAGCTATCAGTATATCGAGAACACTTACGCGATCACGAAATACGCGCTGCGCTATGTCAACACCGCCAACTTTACCTTCCATGACACACCGTCTGACGTGTCGTCGACGCCGGGTTTCCGGGACGCGGGTTTTGACAATTTCGGCCCCGCCTACGAGGACTGGATGAACGCCGAAACCCTGCTGATCTGCGGCACGGACCCCTATGAGACCAAGACGATCCTGTTTACCCAATGGATCATGAAGGGCATTCAAAAGGGCCAAAAAGCGATCTTCATGGTGCCACGTCGCACCGCCGGGGTGGCGTATGCGGAACAGAATGGCGGGTTGTGGCTGGACGTGACGCCGGGCACCGACCTGTTGGTGGTCAATGCCATCGCCCGGATCATTGTCGAAAACGGCTGGCAGGACAAAGAGTGGATCAAGAACTGGGTCAACGACAAATGGGGGTCCAATTCGGGCTTTGGTCAGGGCACGCGCAACACGCCGTGGCAATGGCGCACGACCTGGGGCATGTTCCAGACCAAGGGCTTTGACGATTGGGCCAAGTGGTTGATGGCACAGGATGAATTCTCGCTTGAGAATGCCGCGAAAGTGTCCGGTGTGGATGCGGCCAAAATCCAACTTGCCGCCGAGATGATGGCCAAACCACGGGATGACGGAAGCCGGCCAAAAACCTCTGTGATGATCGAAAAGGGCTTTTACTGGTCCAACAACACCGGCAACACTCAGGCGATTTCCGCGCTTGGTATCATTGTCGGTGCGGGCGGTCGTCCGGGTCAGGTTATCGGCCGGGCCGGTGGTCACCAGCGGGGCGGTGTTGGCGGGGGTAAATACCCGCGCAACAAGTCTCCGATGAAGCTGCCGGGTCGTCGCCGTCGCGCGCTGGATACCGACACCTATACGCTGGCGGGCCATACCCGCATGGCGCATGTGATCGGCACCACCTGGATTCAGTCCATGTGTGGGTCGCAACAACTGGCGGCGCGGTTCCATGAACTGACACGGGGCAACCCGCATCAGATACGCTCGATCAACCGCGAAAAGATCCTTGAGACGCTCAAGGCGCGGGTGGATTCCGGCGGCATGGTGGTGGTCAATCAGGACATCTATCTGGTCGATCCGATCGGCAACCAGTTCGCGGACATCATCTTTCCTGCGGCAACCTGGGGCGAAGAGGACTTCTTGCGGGCCAACGGCGAACGCCGCGTGCGTCTTTACAGCAAGTTCTACGATGCACCGGGCGAGGCGAAACCGGACTGGTGGATCATCGCGCAACTGGCCAAAAGGATGGGCTTTGCCGGCTTTGACTGGGAAAATTCCAACGAAGTTGCCGAAGAGGCCGTGCGCTTTACCCGTGGCAGCCGCAAAGACTTTAACATGGTCAAGGTGGTCGCCAAACGCGAAGGCAAAACGCTGCATCAAAAGATGCGCGAGTTTGGCACCAACGGCATTCAGGCCCCGGTCTATATGCACGACGATGGCACGCTGGAAGGCACCATTCGCCTGCACGACACCACCCGGAAACTACCCGGAGTCGGCCCCGCTGCGTTGAACATGTTCAACAAGAAGTTGACCCATTTCAACTCGCAGACCGGCAAGTGCAACATCCAGAAATCGCCCTGGTCGCTGTTCTCTGACTATTGGGAATGGATGTCGCCCAAGGACGATGAATTGTGGTGCACGTCGGGGCGTTCGAACGAACGCTGGCAGTCGGGTTTCGACGACCGCCGCCGTCCGTATATCGTACAGCGCTGGCCGGAAAACTGGGTGGAAATCAACCCCGAAGACGCCGCCGCACGCGGTATCGAAAGCGGAGACCTTGTGATGGTGTCGTCCGACCGGGTGCCATCGCTGAAAGAGACCACGCTAGGCATCGAAGGGGACGATTATTCGTTCTCGGGCCAGATGCGCAACGGCAACGTCGAGCTAAGCGAGGCGGCGGTGACGGCTGTAGCCATGGTCACGCGGGCGGTGAAAAAGGGGGTTCTTTACATGGACTTCCTGCACACCAGCCAACCGGCCAACGCGCTGGAAGGGCGGGTGGTCGACTGGATCAGCGGCAACTACAACTACAAGATGGGTGTGGCGAAAATCGCTAAGATTGGTGAATCGCCTTACAAGAACACCTTCCGTTCCATGTCCTTTGCGCCACGCGACATCGTGATCTGAAGGAGCGGCGCACATGTCGTCTGACATGTGGCTGTCGTGAAATATCGGGGCCGCGCCAATTTGGCGCGGCCCTTATTCTTATGGTTTTGATTCAGATCAACGCCTCTTGAGAGGGGACAGATACGGTTTGGAAAATCGAACAAGGAAAGTGGTGGTAAAGCAATGAAGTTCAGGGCACAAAAAGTTCTCGCGGAGATTCTGGAGACCGGAATTGACGTGCATCGCTGCGGCGCGGCGCGTGCCTTTGCAACCATTGGCGGCGATGATGCCGTGCGTGTTTTGATTGCCGCCCTTCTGGACGAAGACTCGGACGTGCGCACCGACGCGGCCCAGTCCCTTTGGGCGATTGGCGACCCGGCAGCGGCGACGCAATTGATGGAAAATCTGGTAGGCGATCCCGAACCGGACGTGAAAAAAGCAGCCCTTGAGGCGTTGATAACTTTTCGTCACGAACCGGTGGTGCCATTGCTGCGCAAACTGGCCATTTCCCGCACCAATGAGGTGTTTTGGGACGAGGACGAATTCTATTCCGAAGGCTGGGACAGTTGGCTGGACATGCAGTTGATCGCCCTTCGCGGTCTGGCGGTTTTTGCACCAGAAGAAGCGGTGCAGGATGTTCTGTCGGCGATGGGCGATGAACAGGGTCAGGACGTTTCCGAGGTCGGCGTTGCCGCGCTTGCGGGGATGGGCGTGGAAGGTGCGGTTGCCTTGGAACAGCTGTTCCCGATCAGTGATATCCGGCTGCAACGGCGCATTGCCGACGTGGTCATGCGGTCGGAAAACCCCCATGTGACGGCGCAGATAGACGTATTCCTTGGCGACAAATCCCCTAGTATTCGCCAGATCGCCGCGCGGGGACTTGAACGTTCTGACCCGCGTCTTGAACCGCTTCTGGATGATCCCGACGCTGAGGTCCGCGCCATCGCCGTGCGTCAGGCTGGGCGAGATTACCCCAATAAAATCAAAGAGATGGTGGCCGATCCTGGCCCCTCTGTGCGGGTCCAAGTGTTCAAGGTGATCGCCCAATCCCCGGAAACTTACCGCGACGAAGACGTGATCAAGGCGGTGAAAAAGGCCATCAGCGGCGAGGCCCGCGCGGCGAAACAAGCGGCGCTGGCATTGATCGCGCTGGAAGGCGCGGACGCGATCAAGGGCCTGACCCATGTGATGACCAACAAGAAGGTCCCGCTAGAGTTTCGCGTCGGTGCCGTCGAGGCGCTGGAAAAGGCCGGGCCGGTTTCGGCCCCCCATCTGTTAAAGGCCGCCGCCGATGATGAACGCCAGTTGCGTCTTGCCGCGATGACCGCCTTGGCCGGGCTGGCGGCAAACGATCCGGTCTGGCCAAATCTGGCCGGTGAAGGGTTGATTGGCGCATTGAACGGCACGCTGATTGTGCCGCCCGAAGAGGTCGAACCAACCGGCGAAACCTTGGAGGAAGAAGGTACCGAACACGCCCCCGACGCGGACGAACAGGAACTGGAAATTGACGCGTCCACGCCTCTTGTCGCGGTGCCTGACGCGCCCGAAGGGTCGACGCTCGCCAGTATTCTGGCGGCCAGTTCCGCCCCGCCCGAGGCCGCGAAAACCGAGGAAACAGAAGAAACAGAGGCACCGGAACCTATTGTGCCGGACGCCCGGATGCTTGAACTGGCCAAGCAAAGCAAGATGTCCAAACGCAAGATGTCGCTGGAATCCGACGTGGCGCCTTATCTGGACGTGCGCCGGTTTGCTGCCGCCGTTCTGGGCGGTGTGCCCAACCGCGACGTGACCGATCAGCTGATTTCGGTGCTGGGCGATGACGACAAGGAACTGGCGCAGGACGCGCTTAATTCGCTTGTGCAACATGGGGATACGGTTGGAAACCTTCCTGCGGCGGCGCAGGAACCGTTGTTGGAACTTTATGGTCACACGGCCACGAACAGCATCCGCGTTCTGGCGTTGCGGGCCTTGTCCCGGCTGGGCGATGCGGCGGTTCCTACCCTGCGCGAGGCCCTGACTGACCCCGATCCGCACATCCGGGTAGAGGCCGTGCGGGGCTTGGATGACAACGGCATCGCCGACGCGTCGATCGAGGCCGCGCTGAAAGACGGCTACATCGGCGTGGGCATCGCCGCCGCCAAGTCGCTGGCGCGACATCAAGGGGCCGGGGCGTTGGAGGCGCTGATTGAATTCGCGTTTCTCAATGACGGCACGCACCGGCGCGAGGTGGGGCAGATGTTGGGGCTTCATGCGCCGCAAGAGGCGCTGAACCGGCTGATTGAACTGGCCAGCGACGACACGCGTCTGCGCCAACGTCTGGTGGTGATCGACGCGCTGGCCGAAGTGATCGTCGCCACCGATCAATCCAGAGAACTGAACGCCGCCTAAAGGAAACTCCGTGGGCGGTTCACTGAAACAAACAATAATCGAGAGGATGAAATTGTGATCGAACTGGGAAGAAAACTGGCCATAGCGGCAACGTTCATTGGGTTGGCGGGGGCGGTAGACGCGGCCAGCTACAAGGTGATTGACGTGGATAATGGCGGCACCATCGTCGGCAGCGTCTCGGCTGGCGACAACGAGGCTGAAACCAAATCCTACACCATCTCCAAGGACAACGACATCTGTGGTGATGGCATGCGCGAGGTGGAATTTGTCCGGGTGAATGACGGCATGTTGCAGGACGCGGTGGTGTTTCTGGAGAAGGTCAAAGAGGGCAAGGCATTTCCGGATGGGCTGGATTCTCTGACGCTGACGCAGGAAAAATGCGCGTTCTCGCCGATGCTTGGGGTGATGGCCAACAAGGGTGAAATGACGGCAATAAATTCGGATAACACGCTGCACAACATCCACACCTACGAACAGATCGGCAAGGCGCGCCGCACGGTGATGAACGTCTCACAGCCCAATGCCGGGGACGAAGTGACCAAAACGGTAAAACTGCGCAAGGGCGACGGCATGAAGGTCGAATGCGATGCGCATGATTTCATGCACAGTTTCGTGTTTGTGGCCAAGAACCCTTACTTTGCTGTGGTCGATGAAAACGGCAGTTATTCGATCCCGGACGTGCCCGCAGGAACCTATAATATCGTCGTCTGGCATGGATTTCTGGGCGAAGTCGAAGGTGGCGAAGTCGAAGTGTCCGCCGGTGGCGAAGTCACGTTCGATCTGACCTACTGAGCGCAAAGAGGTGGCAGGGCTGATGATAATGCTACGTAAAATCAACGCATTCCATGCGTTTGTTCTGGCCGGCGCGCTGGTCAATGTGGTGGTGGTCCTGATGCTTCTTGGCTATTGGGTGACACACTGATGTCGGGGGCTTCTCCTTTGGCGGACACGCCCCCGGTGCTGGCCTCGGGGGCGGCACGGCTTGACCGGATATTGGTCGCGCTGGACCAGTCTGATTTCGCCAATCGCGCCCTGCAAGAGGCCGTGCGCCTTGCGGTCACATCGCAAGGCAAGATCACCGGCATCCATGCCTATGCCGCCCGCCTGCACGACCGTCGTTTCAAGCAGATGGAAGGCGGATTGCCCGACCGCTACCGGCGCGAAAAAGAGATGGAGCATCAACGCGATGTGCACGAAGACCTGATCGGCATGGGGCTGGGTCTGATCTCTGACAGCTATCACGATAGCGCGGGGGCTATCAGCGCCGCACAAGGCGTGTCCTTTGCCCGGCTTAGCCCCGAGGGCAAGAATTACACCTGCCTGCTGGAGGCGATGAACACCGGCGATTTCGACGTTTTGGCGATGGGCGCGCTGGGTCTGGGCGCGGTCGCCGGCAGTACCATTGGCACCGTTTGCGAACGGGTTGTGCGCCGTTCGCCCATCGACGTGTTCGTGGCCAAGGACCGCCGCCGCCCGATTGGTGACGGGCCGATTGTGGTGGGTATGGATGGCTCGCCCAAGTCGTTTGGTGCGTTGCAAACCGCGATGGACATTGGCCGCCGGCTGGGGGTCGAGGTGCATGTGGTCGCCGCCTATGACCCCTATTATCACTATGTCGCCTTCAACAAGATTTCCACGGTTCTAAGCGACGAGGCGGGCAAGGTGTTTCGGTTCAAGGAACAGGAACAGCTGCACGAAGAACTGATTGATGACGGTATTGCCAAGATTTATCAGGCGCATCTGAACGTGGCCGAAACCGTGGCGCGGGATGCGGGTGTCACGATCACGCCGGTTCTGGTGGCGGGCAAGCCGTATCAGGCGATCCGCAAATACATCGAAAAACACGGCGCAAGCCTGTTGGTGGTTGGCAAGACCGGCGTGCACGCGGATGATGGGTTGGACATCGGCGGCAACACGGAAAACCTGTTGCGCATGGTGGCGTGCCACATCTGGATCGGGCAGGGCGAATTTGTGCCGCCCATGGATGTGGTCGCCGAAGAAACCATCATGTGGAGCGATGAGGCCGAGGAAAAGATCAACCGCGCCCCGGATTTTGTCCGTGGCATCGCCCGTACTTCGGTGATCCGGCAGGCGCAGGCGCAGGGGCATACATTCATCACCTCCCGCTTTGTCGATCAGGTGATGGCGGCGATGATGCCGGGGGGTGGCAGTGATTCTGACGCTTCGAGGCAGACCTTTGAGCGGCTGGACTGGTCGGACGAGGCGCGCGCGCTGGTGCAGACGGTCGGGGATGAAACCCTGCGTGAAAACATCGGCTTACGGGCAGAAAAGTCGGCGCGGCGCGATGCCAGTGCGGTGGTCCTGTCCGATCACGTCCTGCCGTTTCTGGACGAGATTGATTTGCGCGCACCCACGCCCTTGCCGGTCACATGGAAGGCCGCGTCACTGGCCCGGCTGCAACGGGTTCCCGAGGCGTTTCGCGCCACCGTGAAACAAAGCGTCGAGGATTACGTTCGCGCCCATGGGGCCGACACAATCGACGGAGACCTGGCCGAAGATGCCTTTGTCGCCGCGCGCCAGAACATGTGCCCGGTTGATCATGCCTAATCCTTCGGCCCCTTATCTTGTTGCGCTGAACCTGACCGAACGGTGCAATCTGGGCTGCGAACATTGCTACCTTGACGCCAAGGTTATGAAGGAGGGCGCGGTCGACGAACTGACCACCGCCGAGATTAAAACGCTGCTCGACAGTATCGCCGAGACCGGCCCCGAAGCGATGGTGGTGTTGACCGGCGGAGAGCCGTTGTTGCGTCGCGATATCGAGGAAATTGCCGCCCATGCCTCTGGTCTGGGGCTGATGGTTGTGGTCGGCTCAAACGGGTTGTTGTTGACGCCGCAGCGGATAGCGGGGTTGCAAAAGGCCGGGGTGGCGGGGGTTGGTCTTTCGGTGGATTCGCTTGACCCGGCGCGCCACGATGCGTTTCGCGGGCGCAAGGGGGCGTGGCAGAAAACCATGACCTCGATTGATGCCTGCGTGACGGCGGGGCTGCCGTTTCAGATCCACTTTTCCGCCACCGACGAAACTGCGGACGAGATCGACGATATGGTGGCCTTTGCCCGCGACGCCGGGGCGTTGGTGCTGAACGTGTTCTTCATGGTTTGCACTGGACGGGGCGAGAAATATTCGAACATTTCACCCGAAAAATACGAGAATGTCCTGCGCCGGGTGGCCCACGCCGCACGTCGCGAAAAACGGCTGATGGTGCGGGCCAAATGCGCGCCGCACTTCAAACGCATCGCCACCGAAGTCGACCCGGATTGGCCGATCACAGCCGCGCATGGCTATGACGCGGGCGGCTGCATCGCCGGGACACATTACGCCCGCGTCACCCCGAATGGCACGGTGACCGCCTGTCCCTATATGGAAACCGCCGCGGGGTCGGTGCGCCAGTCTTCATTCGCCGACATCTGGCAGAACTCAAGTCATTTCAAAGCCTTGCGCGCGCCGAAACTGGAAGGGCGCTGTGGGGTTTGCGAGTTTCAAAAGCTGTGCGGCGGGTGTCGCGCCCGCCCGTTGGCGCGCGATGGCAATCTGATGGGTGAAGATTTCTTATGTTCCTATCAGCCTCAGGGTGGGGCGGTGATCGTGCCGCTTGGGCCGCACGCGGCCACGCTTAGCTGGGCCGATGAGGCGAGCGCGCATCTGAGCCGTATCCCCGGGTTTGTCCGGCGCATGGTGCGTCGCCGCGCCGAGGATCATGTGCGCGGGCAGGGGCGTGCAGAGGTTACGGTGGCCGACCTCAAGTACCTGAAACAGAAACGTTTTGGCGACGCGGGGCCGCCTGCGGGCATTCTGCCGGACAAGGGGCGATAATGCGCGATGTGATCATCATCGGTGGTGGGGTTTCCGGGCTGGCGACCGCCCACGCGCTGGCCGCGCGGGGCTTGGATGTCAGCGTTCTGGAGCGCCAGCGTCAGGTTGGCGGCAATGCCATATCCGAGCGGCGCGATGGCTTTTTGATGGAGCACGGGCCGACCACGTTAAACGCCGCTTTTGCCCCGGCGATGGGGATTATTCGCGGGCTTGGGCTGGATCAGTCGGCGGTCGATCTGGGGGCAGGGGTGCGCAAGCGGTACCTGTATGACGGCGGGCGGTTGCAGGGGATTTCCACCCATCCGCTGGGCTTTTTCACCTCGCCGTACCTGTCCTTTGGGGGCAAGATTTCGCTGGCCGGGGAAATCCTGCGGGCGCGTCGGTCCGGCGGGGGCGAGGAAACCATCCACGCCTTTGCCACCCGGCGGTTCGGCGCAGAGTTCGCCGACAAGGTGATTGAACCGATGGCGGCGGGCATCTTCATGGGGGCCTCGCGCGATTTGTCGATACGCGGCGCGTTTCCCCGGTTGGTCGAAATGGAGGCCCGGTACGGGTCGATCCTGCGCGCTGTTATCGCCGCCAAACGCGGCAGCGATCCGGGGCGGCGATTGTTTTCGTGGCCCGGCGGGATCGCCACCCTGCCCCGGAGACTGGCCGCTGAACTGGGCGACCGGGTGGCCACCGGCACCGCCGTCATCCGGGTGACCCGGGATGCCATGGGCTTTGTCGTCACCACCGCCCG
>NVQY01000173.1 GCA_002400675.1 Paracoccaceae bacterium
CGTCTGGCACTCAAGCAGGGGATCAATTGCCTGCGCGTCGAACCGCGCATTACCCGCAACGAGCGCGACCTGACACTGGACGTCGAATTTGTCCTGACCAAGGGCCCGCGCATATTTGTTGAACGCATTGATATCGAAGGCAACACCACCACGCTGGACCGGGTAGTGCGTCAACAGTTCAAGATCGTCGAGGGCGACCCGTTCAACCCGCGCGAAATCCGCGAAAGCGCCGAACGTATCCGCGCGCTTGGCTATTTCAGCACCTCCAACGTAGACGCGCGTCAGGGAACCGCATCGGATCAGGTGATCGTCGGCGTGAACGTCGAAGAACAGCCAACCGGCTCTCTCAGCCTTGGTGGGTCGTTTTCGGTCAACGATGGCGTTGGCGTTGCCATTGGCCTGAACGAGCGGAACTTCCTCGGGCGTGGTCAGCGGCTTGGCATAACACTTTCCACGGCACAGGAGGCTCAGGAATACATTCTTGGTTTCACCGAGCCGCAGTTGTTGGGGCGTGATCTGGCCTTTAGTATTGATTTTGGCTTGTCCGGGCGAACCTCGAGTTTTGCCTCTTATGATATCAAGCGGCGGTTTTTTGCCCCGGCCCTGACCTTTAAGACCGGCGAGGATTCGCGTCTGGCATTGCGCTATAGCTGGCGCAACAGTGAAATGCTTCAGCGCGGGGTCGCAGTAAGTGGGGCGGTTATTACCAGCGAAATCGCCCAAGGGTTGGTGTCCTCAAGTTCTCTTGGGTTTACCTACACATATGACAGCCGCCTAACGGGCCTGAACCCCAACGCAGGTGTCCTGATCGAGGCCGGAACAGATATTTCCGGACTAGGTGGTGGTTCAGAATTTATTCGAAGCACAGCCAGGATTGTCGGCCAAACCAAAGTTCTGAACGAAGAAGTCACCCTGCGTGCCAGTTTTGAGGCCGGCGCGGTGAATTGGCGTAATCCTCAGTATAGCCGGTCTGTTGACCGCTTTGTGTTGGGGACTGACAAGATGCGCGGCTTCGAACCTGCCGGTATCGGCCCACGGGACCTGTCGGGCGGCGTCAACGATGCGCTTGGCGGTAACATGTATTCGGTGCTGCGTCTTGAGGCTGAATTCCCGCTGGGCCTGCCCGAAGAACTGGGCATTCGCGGCGGTCTGTTTTACGACATCGGCAACGTCTGGGGGCTGGATAACGTCAACACCGCAGGCGGCACCATCGTTGGTGAAAGCGGCTCGTTGCGCCATGTCATCGGGTTTTCGATTCTGTGGACCACCGCCATCGGGCCGCTCAGGTTCAACTTTTCCAAGGCGATCGTGAAAGAGACCTTTGACAACGAGCAAACATTTGACCTGACCATTCAGGCCAAATTTTAGGCCGGTGCGGGTAGTGGCCGCCATCCGGGTGGGGTCCATTATCGCCATGCTGCTAATGGTTGTTGTGGCTGCGGGGTCAACGCAAGCACAGCAACTTGGCCTGCCGCAGGGCGCGATCCTGACCATTTCCACTGATCGCACCTTTGCCGAGTCACAGTTCGGCCAGCGGGTCGCCGCCGACGTCGAAGCCCAAAGCGCGGTTCTCGCCGCCGAAAACCGCCGCATCGAAGCAGAGCTGATTGCGGAAGAAAAAGACCTGACCGAACGGCGCCCCGGCATGGAATCCGCTGCCTTTCGCGCTCTGGCCGATGCGTTCGACCAAAAGGTGCAAAGCACCCGCGTCACGCAGGAAACCAAGGCCCGCGCGCTGAACCAGATTGCCGACAAGGCGCGGGTCGAATTCCTACAGGTCGCGCGCCCCATTCTTGAGGATCTGATGCGCGAATCCGGGGCCGGCGTGATCCTTGAACGCTCAAACGTGTTCCTTAGCGCCAATGCCACCGACATCACCGATCTGGCGATTGAACGGATTGATGCCGCGATTGGCGACGGGGCTGGTCTGAACGGCGCGCCGGAACAATAGCGTGCCTTGCGCCAGCCCGTCTTGCCCAAGCGGGCCGGGGTTGGTAGGCAGATTGTCAAAACGATAACAACAGGGAACCGCGCCATGACCGACGAAACCAAAAGCGCCGATATACAACTGATTCAACGCATTCTGCCGCATCGCTATCCGTTCCTTCTGGTCGACAAGGTGGTGGACATCGTCGGCACCCAATCGGCCCGGGGCATAAAAAACGTCACCATGAACGAGCCGCATTTTCAGGGCCATTTCCCCGGCACCCCGATCATGCCCGGCGTCACAATCGTCGAGGCGATGGCGCAGACCGCTGGCGTGATGATCGGCGTGGCACTGGATATGGCTGACCGCGATCTGCTGATCTTTTTCATGGCTATCGACAAGTGCAAGTTCCGCCGCAAGGTCGGCCCCGGCGACGTACTGGAAATGCAAATCACCACCCTGCGCGGCAAACCCGGCGGCAAGGTGTGGAAATTCGGCGGGCGGGCCACGGTGGACGGCGATGTTGCCGCCGAGGCCGAATTCACCGCCATGATCGACCTGCCAAAGGACTAGGGGGATGTCAAAGATACACGCCTCTGCAATCATTGAACCGGGCGCGCAGCTGGGCAAGGACTGTGTGGTCGGGCCATTCTGCGTGGTCGGCTCGCAGGTGGTTCTGGGCGACCGGGTGGAACTGAAAAGCCACGTCGTCATAACCGGAGACACGGTGATCGGCGCGCAAACGGTGATCTTCTCGTTCTCGGTGATCGGGGAAATCCCGCAGGACCTCAAGTTCGACGGCGAAGAAAGCCGTCTGCGGATCGGCGCGCGCAACCGTATCCGCGAACATGTAACCATGAATGCCGGCACCAAAGGCGGCGGCGGTGTGACCCGCATCGGCGATGACGGCCTGTTCATGGCCGGATGCCACGTCGCCCATGACGCGCAGATCGGCGACCGGGTGATCGTGGTCAATTCCGCCGCCGTGGCCGGTCACTGCGTGCTAGAGGATGACGTGATCATCGGCGGTCTGTCCGGTCTGCACCAATGGGTGCGCATTGGACGCGGTGCCATCATCGGCGCGCTGACCATGGTGACCAGCGACGTGATTCCCTACGGCCTCGTGCAAGGCCCGCGCGGAGAGTTGGATGGTCTCAATCTGGTTGGTCTCAAACGTCGCGGTGTGGCGCGCGGCGACATCACCGCCTTGCGCGCGGCGTTTCAGATGCTGGCGCAGGGCGAAGGGGCCTTTCAGGACCGCGCGCGCCGTCTGGGTGACGAAACCGACAGCGATTATGTGCGCGAGATCGTCGATTTCGTTGTCGGCGCCTCGAAACGCTCATTTCTGACACCGGGGAAATAGCCGGTGTTGGCGCTGATCGCCGGACGCGGCGCGTTGCCAGGCGAACTGGCCAACCGGCTAGAGGTGGCCCCGCTGGTGTGCGCGCTCGATGGGTTTGGCCCCGATGACCTGCCTGTGGATGTGACGTTTCGGCTGGAAACTCTTGGCACCCTGCTGGCGGTCTTGCGCGACAACGGGGTGACGGATGTGTGCATGGCGGGGGCGATTGGCCGCCCTGTATTGGACCCCAGCGCGATTGACGCCGCAACTTTGCCGCTGGTGCCGCTGTTGCAACAAGCCATGACCAGCGGCGACGACGGGGCCTTGCGCGCCGCTATCATCGCCTTTGAAAGCGCCGGCATGACCGTAATGGGTGCCCACGAAGTCGCCCCCGACCTGCTACCGCCCCCGGGCTGTTCAACCCACGCCCAACCCGGTGCCCCCGACCGCGCCGACGCCGCGCGCGGGGCTGAAATCGTCGCGGCCATGGCGGCGGCCGACATCGGGCAGGCCTGCGTGGTGCAACACCATCAGGCCCTGGCCGTCGAGGGCGCATTTGGCACCGACTGGATGCTGCAAAGCCTGACCACACGGCCCGACGCTGGCGGCGGCATCCTGTTCAAGGCTCCCAAACCGGGTCAGGACCGGCGCGTCGACCTGCCCACCATCGGCCCCGACACCATCGTCGCGGCCTGCGCGGCGGGCCTTGCCGGCGTGGTAATCGAATCGCAGGGCGTGATGGTTCTTGATCGCGCCACAGTGTTGGCTGAATGCAACCGTCTGGGCCTGTTCCTGTGGGTGCGCGCCGCGCCCGCGCCAGGCTGATGCGGATATTTGTCATCGCCGGGGAACCTTCGGGCGACCGGCTGGGCGGCGCTCTTATGGCCGGGCTGCGCAGGTTGCGGCATGAGGTGACATTCACCGGCATCGGCGGCCCGATGATGGCCGATCAGGGGCTGGTCAGCCGCTTTGACATGGCCGAACTGTCGATCATGGGTCTGGCCGAGGTCGCGCCCAAGTATTTTCACCTCAAACGCCGCATCGCCGAGACCGCACAGGCCATACTGACGCAAAAGCCGGACGTGGTGATCACCATAGACGCCCCCGATTTCTGCCTGCGCGTGGCCAAGCTGGTCAAGGCTGGCAGCACTATCCGCACCGTGCATTACGTCGCCCCCACGGTCTGGGCATGGCGCCCCGGTCGCGCGGCTAAAATGGCGCGGGTGATTGACCACGTGCTGGCGCTGTTCCCGTTTGAACCACCGCTGATGCAGGCCGCCGGCATGGCCTGCGACTTTGTTGGCCACCCCGTGGTGGCGGAACCACAGGCCACGGCCACCGACATCGCCACCTTCCGAACGCAACACGGGCTGGGCGACGCGCCGATCCTGCTGGTGCTGCCCGGATCGCGCCGTGGCGAAGTCGCGCGCCTTGCGCCGACCTTTGGCGCAGCCTTGCGGAAATTCCTACCCAACCACCCGGATATGCGCGTGATCGTCCCGGCGGCGGGACCGGTGGCGGGGCTGGTCCGGGAACAGATTGCCGACTGGCCCGGCGACCCAATGGTGCTGGACCCCGCGTACACCAACCCGGACGAAAAACGCGCCGCCTTTGCCGCCGCATCGCTGGCGCTGGCGGCTTCGGGCACCGTGTCGTTGGAACTGGCCGCGGCAAATACGCCGATGGTGATCGCTTATGATTTCAACTGGATTACCCGTCAGATCCTGCGTCGGATGATGCTGACTGACACGGCCACGCTGGTCAATCTGGTCAGCGAAACCCGCGTTGTACCCGAATGCCTTGGCGAAAACTGCCGTTCCGGTCCAATCGTCCGGGCGCTTGAAAACGTCCTAAACGCACCCGAAAAACAAACCGACGCCATGGCGCTGACCATGCAGCGACTGGGGCAAGGCGGCGAGGCCCCGGGCCTGCGTGCGGCGCGCGCTGTGCTGGCCGGGATGGCGCAACGATAGCGTCTCGATAGAGCGCCCGGGGCCGCTTGGCACAAGCGGCCCCGATTAACAGTTATTCTACCACGATCGTATAGGTATAGGCCGATCCGTCCCCAGCGTCGGGGTTGGCAGGGTCTTTCAGCAACGCCAGCGTCGGGCGATACTTGCCCGGCAGCGATCCGGCGGTGAATTGCAGGATCATCATTGCCCCTCCCCAGCGTTTACCCGGCTTTTCGGCCATCTTTTCAGTGGGCACAGACAGCACCGGCTTGCCGTTCTTGTTCATGGATTTCAGCTCTTGCCCCTTGGCACCCTTGGGCGCGCTGGCAATCACACCACCGATGATCATATCCTTGCTGGGATCAAGCGTTCCATCGCCATCGGTATCCTGCACGATCAGCCCGCCATTATAGCGCGCCATCGACGCCGGCTTGTCATACCCCATCGCCTTGAGTTCCGGCGTGGACAACACACCCGCCCCGGTGATCGGCCCCTTGAATGCGTACATTTCGTCGCGGTCATTCGATGGCGCCACGCCATACAGCATCAGCGGAATCGGCACCGTGCCCTTGGTCTTGCCCAACACGTCACCGGGTTTTACCCGCTGCCAGTTGTGATTGCGCCCGGCGTGGGGAAAGTTGGTCGGCAACACCTGCGGCACCGGGGCAGGGATCATCGACAGATCCCCCGAACCTTCGGAAACCACGTCGCCCGCACTGTCGAGAATGCGCACGTTGACGGTGCCCACCGCGCCCGAATTCAGGAACGCGCTTTGCTGGAAACCGATGTGTAGCACCTTGATGCCGCGCTGCCGGATAGGATCACCCGCCGCCCCCTTGGCTGGTGACATCAGAGTGTCGGCGTTCAACCCGTCATCGCCCGTGGGCTTGATGACAAAGATATTCACGTCATCGCCTTCGCTGACCTCATAGCCGACCTTGGCCCCCGGCAGACCCTGTTGCGGCGCGCCGGTCACCATCATGATCGAAGCCTGCGAGATGCCCACGTCCCAGTCCCGCTCAAACCCGCCCTCAAGCGAGATTTCCATCTGCCCACCGGCAGGAATGCCATAGCCGACCACGGCAGGGTCCATGAATTCGGCCCCCTGTGCGGCCTCCGATTGCAAATAGACGTTGATGCCGGTGCGCGCGCCCAACACCGTGCCGGTGGCCGACAGCGGCGCGTTGACAATGGTGCTGACCATGCCTTCCTGCGCCACGGCACCGGTTGCGACAAGGCTTAGCGATGTCAGGATGGTTGAGACAAAATATCTGGTTTTCACGGAAAATCCCCCGGTTTGATTATTGTTTTAATCGTCGTGTCTTAGGGGGGGGAGTGTGACGCGAAACCGCGCAAACAGGCAGACAACTCTGCTCAACATGCCGTGATGGGCGCGTCACAACCTGCTGGAGACAAAAGAAAAGCCGCGCAAGGCAGATGCCCGCGCGGCTTGTCGTGTTTCTACGGATCGCCGGTTCAGGCGGTCGCGTCGTCCTGATCGTCAGCCGGCGCGGCCTCGGCGGCGTCGCCATCTGTGCGCGGCAGATCGTCGTCATCCGCAGCGGCAGAGCCGATGTCGTCGAACAGTTCGGCGATTTCGAATTCAGCGGCGGCTTCTTCTTCCGCGGCCAGATCCTGAATCGATTTGCCAGAGGCCTGAAGTTCGGCCTCTTCGACGGAACGCGCTACGTTCAGTTCGATCTCGGCGCTGACTTCGGGGTGCAGCACGACCGAAACCATGTGCAGACCCAGTTCCTTGATCGGCGCAATCAGGACAACCTGCTTGCGATCGACCGAGAACCCACCGTCAGTTGCCAGTTCGGCAGCGTCACGCGGCGAAACCGACCCATACAGCGCGCCGGAATCGGACGCGGAACGAATCACCACGAACTGCTGACCGTTCAGACGGGTCGCCAGATCTTCGGCTTCTTTCTTGGACTCAAGATTGCGCGCTTCAAATTGCGCCTTTTGCGTCTCAAACTGGGCGATGTTGCGTTCGGATGCCGACAACGCCTTGCCCTGAGGCAACAGGAAATTGCGGGCAAAGCCGGATTTGACGTCAACCACGTCGCCCATCTGGCCTAGCTTGGCCACACGTTCCAGAAGGATAACTTGCATATGGTTTCTCCTTATTTCACGGCGTAAGGCAGCAGGGCGAGGAAACGGGCGCGTTTGATGGCGCGCGACAATTCGCGTTGCTTCTTGGCCGAGACGGCGGTGATACGGGACGGCACGATCTTGCCGCGTTCGCTGATATAGCGTTGCAGCAGGCGTGTGTCTTTATAGTCGATGGCCGGTGCGTTATCGCCCGAGAACGGGCAGACCTTGCGACGGCGGAAAAATGGTTTTGCAGCCATGGTTTAGTGTCCTTTCTTCAAGCTATGATCAACGGCGTTCGCGGCGGTCGCCACGTTCTTCGCGTTTCTGCATCTGCACCGAGGGCAGTTCTTTGTGGGCGTCGACCTTGATGGTCAGAACGCGCATCACGTCGTCATGCAGGCGCATCAGGCGCTCCATCTCCTGCACGGCCGGCGCCGGGGCGTCAGTGCGCAGAAAGGCATAGTGGCCCTTGCGGTTTTTGTTGATCTTGTAGGCCATTGTTTTGACGCCCCAATACTCGTGATCCACGAGTTGTCCGCCATTGTCGGACAGAATGGTGCCAAAATGTTCGATAAGGCCTTCGGCTTGCGTGTTGGACAGATCCTGACGCGCAATCATTACATGCTCGTATAGCGGCATGTGCACTCCTGTTTATATCAAGGCGCATTTCAAAGGTGGGGCCAGATGATCCTTTCGCGGCCCCGCCACGAGAGACTGCGCGGTTTGGTAGGTTTTCGAAAGGAAGGCCCCATATACACCGATGAACGGGCGTCGCAACCCCGGATCACCGCGCCACCGGCCAGTAGGCGGGTATATGCCCCCCAATTTCCCCGTCTCTGCCGCATTCCGGACTTTTTGTTTGGTGAAACTGATCTCAACACCGGAAATAGCCGGACAACTCGCAGGACGCGATGGGATACCAGAGACATGAACATGCAAGCGCTTAGCCGAACCGACATGCCAAGCCCCGTGGTAATGCCGTCATTTCAGGACGCCGTGCCACTGATCCTCAGCTTTGCGCCGAACCAGCCGCTGCGAACCCTGATGTTCCGCATTGTTGGCACCGCCATGGTCCTTAGTGCCTCTGGGATGTGGCTGATGCCCGGATCGCAGAACACCGCCGATCTGGTCCTGATCAAACTGGGCGTCTCAGTGTTCTTTTTCCTGCTGGGTCTTGCCCTGTTGATGCGCAACCATTCCGACAACCAGCCCGACGCCTATTTCGACCCGATCCGCGGCGAATTGCGGGTGCTGCAAAAGAACAACCGGGGGCGTCCGCAAACCGTGCTGCGCCGTAGCTATGACAGCCTTGGGTCGGCGCGGTTCACCAATGATATGCTGGAAATGTACGACGTGGACGGCACCATCCTGATGCGCCTGCCAATCGAAAACGCCGACATCCGCAATGCTCTGCGCACCCAACTGGGTGGTGTGATCAATATGGCCAACTGATCCCGGCGACCAGAAGCTACCCCCAAAACCACCCGCTGACATCGACAATCCGCCCCCTTGCAGGGCGGATTTTTTTTGCCCTGCGCGTTTCCCGCGCAATTAACGCCTTTGTGATAAGCGTTTGTCAGACCACATACCCTGTTGAGAAATGCATAATTGCCGCGCCCCGACCCTGCGCCCATGTAGGTCCGGCACCCATGCACATTGCCCTGACAGGAGAACGATTTATGAAATCCACCATACTGGCCCCCGTACTGGCCACCCTACGGACCTCTGCGATGACCGCTGCACTGACCACGCTTGCCTCGGGCGCATTCGCCGAGCCGGTAAAATACGTTCTGGACCCAAGCCACAGTCAGGTAGTGTTCAATTACAACCACTTGGGGTTTTCCAACACCGTTGGCATGTTCTCGGGTTTTGAAGGCGAAATCCAGTTCGATCAGCAAGACCCGGCGAAGTCGTCGGTGTCCGTGTCGTTTCCTGTCCGCTCTATGCTGACCGGTTGGGAGGCGCGGTTCCAGCATTTCATGTCCGATGACTTTTTCGGGGCCGACGATACCGAAGTTGTCACCTTCACCTCGACTTCAATCGAACTGACCGGCGACAAGACCGCCAACATCACCGGCGATCTGACCCTGAACGGGGTGACCAAATCGGTGGTTCTGGACGCAGTTCTGAATCAGGTCGGCATGCATCCGGTGCAAAACCAGCCCTGGGCCGGGTTCAGCGCCACCACCATGCTGGTGCGGTCGGACTATGGGCTTGGCGCGTTTGCACCCTATGTGGGCGACGAAGTGACCCTGAACATCTCGATCGAAGCGATGAAAGCAGAATAACCGCGATTACCCCGCCTTGCCCGGTGTTCGCGCCGGAGTGGGCGGGTCTTAGTTGCTTTTCGCCGCGACCACCGGCGGGATCGCCTTGAGATAGGCGGCGATGGCGCTGCGGTCCTCGGGGATCAGATTGCCGGTGTTCAGGACCACATCGGCCATTTTCCCCCCGGCGGAATCGAATTCGGGGGTAAAGCCGGTTTCCAGATAATATGCGATGTCCTGTTCGCTCCAGCCAAGTGCGCCGGGGGTCAGGTTGGGGATCGTCCCCTTGCCCTCGGGGTTGGGCGCGCCGCCCATCCATGCGCTGCGCTGCAAGCCGCCAAGCGGGCCACGGGCGGTGTGGCATTCGCTGCAATGGCCCAGACCTTCGACCAGATAGCGCCCGCGGGTCAGTTGTGCGTCCAATTCGCCGGCCAACAGCCAGTTCTTACCGGCGTATAACCGCTTCCAAAGGCCCAAGCCCCGGCGGAGGTTGAACGGAAATCCCACTTCATGT
>NVQY01000174.1 GCA_002400675.1 Paracoccaceae bacterium
CGGGCGAACTGGCGGGCCACGGCCTCCATCGCGTAGGTGCCGCCGCCGGGGATCAGCGCCACCGCGTCGGCGTTGTAGACCTCTTTCAACATGTCCGAGATGTCGCGCATCACTTGCTGAAAGGTGGCTGACATGTGGTTCAGGGACCGGTCGGTGAACACCACCGAAAATTCTTCCATTCCTTCAGGGTCGATGGAGTCTAGCAAAGCAGGCATTCGGGCGTCCTTTCATCAAAGCGCCCGTTATCAGCGCGCGCATGGGGGGTGGTGCAGTCGTAATCCGCTGGCCACCTTGTGTCACCAAATGCAGGGCCGGTAAATGGCGCAGCGGCGCAATCTATTGCTTGGGCTGTTCGGCCTGACAGGCTTTGACGGACTTTATCGCCTTGGACGTGCCTTTCAGGCTGATCGCAATCACCCGGCCAATTTCGCCGTCGATGGTCATATCGTTGCTGCGGGCGAATTCCTGCGCGACGTTTGGGTTGTCAAAGAACGCATAGCCGCCAAACCGGTCCTCTGTGGCCACGCCGATCACCTCGCCGACAAAACGAACATCGGGGAATTCGAACCTGACCGTGCCTTTGGCCCCGTCTTCGATGTCGCTCCAGTCGGGGTTGTAGGCGGCCACGAACCCGCCGTCACGGTTTGGCACGGTGCCGAACTGAAACAGCGTGCCGTCGTCGAACTGCTTTTGCATCAAACAGCCATTGCCGGTGGCCGGATCGACCAGAATTTCCCAGTCGCCCGCGTCGCCCCATTTCGACAATTCTTGCCCCTGCACAGAGGTTGCCGCTAATATTGCGGCTGTCGTAAGGGTCATCATAGGTCTGATCATCAACTTCTTCCTCGTCAAATGCGCGTGCCGTTCAGATGTGCGCGAAACGTCGTGGTTGCTGCGGGTCCGGTCATCTGAGTTGCAGGATGTCCGGAACACAAATCTTGCGCCGCTCCGGCATGGTCGTGGCCCCATCCGACCGGCGCAGGCGGCGTGGGCCGCTTTTGACCCGGATCTTGGGTTTGGCCATGGGGCCAACGGCGGTAAAGGGCCACGGGCTGCGCGCCAGAGGTTTGCCGATGCGGCGCGGTTGCCCCGAGATATCCAGCGTCTTGCGATTCAGGTCAACATAGCCAAACAGCACGATCTGCACCTGATCGGTTTCCAGTACCGATTGTTTGGTGGAAATACGCCCGTTGGTGATCGTCAGCGGTGCCTGCACGCAGACAATTGGCGCGGTCGGGCCGCGATCCTTGGTGAACAGCCACGGGATGATGCCTAGACCGGCCAGATCCAGCAGTTGCGAATCAATGCTGCCGTTTCGCATCGAAATGGTTGCTGCGCCGGTCACTGTCGCCAGAAAATCATTGAACGACACGTGGTTACCGGACACATCGAAACTGCCGCCCAAGGTGCCGCTGGCCCGCTTTTTGATCTTCAGTTCCTCTAGCAGCGCGCCAAAATCCCACCCTCCGGTGGACCCGGATAGGTGCAGCTTGCCGGGGACCTTTTCCAGATCCAGCGCCGCGCTAAAGTCCACATACCCCCCGCCATATTCGAATTTCAACGGGCCCAGAAGCGCCTCTTTACCCGTCACCTTCAGCTCGCTTTTCAGGCTGGTGCTGCCCTTTTCGCCTTCGATCTTGCGTAGGTCGATGGCCAGGTCGACCTCTAGCCCGGACAGCAGGATCGCGCTGCCAAGGGGGCGCAGGGTCACGTCGCGAAACGGGCCGGCGTCGCGCGCTTTGGGTGCTGTGGCCGGATCGTCTTTGCCCGGTTTTGCAAGGATCAGAGGTTCCGTCCGCTTGCCGTCCGCACTAACGGGTTGGGTGTCGTCCGGCGTTGCGGGCTGCGGTTTGTCCAGAACCAGCGGTTCGGTGCGTTTGCCGTCCCCGGTTTCAGGCGCACCCGCTGCGTCCTGATCGCCGATCTTTGCCAGCTTCAACGACGCGGTAATGACATCGCGAATTTGCTGAACCCTGATCAGATCGCTGCTGATCTGTCCGCGAATGGACGGGGTCTGATCGTCGAAATCCAGATCGAGATCGACGTTAAACTTTGATTGTGCAACGGAAATCTTTGCGTTGTACAACCACTTGGTCCCGTCGCTGGACACGCTTGTGTTTAGCTTGATGGCGCCGGTTTCGACAGGGTCCAGCCCCAGCGCCGTAAGCAGGTCCGCGCTTGAGGGGATGTCGGCGGTGATCTCAAAATCCGCATCGCTAAAGTTAAGGGTGTTGCCGATCGACCCCGCGACATTCAGGTGCCACAGGTCGCTGCCTTCGGACACCGCGATCAGGTCGGTCAGGCCAAGTTCGGTGCCGGTGCCGCGCAGCCGGAAACCACCGGTAACACCGCCCAGAATTTCCGGGGTCTGAAACGCCCCCGGCTCAAAGATAAGCGCCGCGGGGAACGAAAGCGTGCCGCCAAGGTCGATGCCCGCAAGCCGCAATGCGTCCTCAATCGCCCCTTCGAGAACCAGAAACGGCGCGTCCGGCGGCCCGATCCGCAGCACCGCCTGACCCACCCGCAACAGGCCGTCCGGGGTACGCGAAATCTCGGATACAGAGATCGGCGGCAGCCCGACACCGCCGGTATCAAGCACAAAGCCGTTGGTTTCGATCACCATGCGCCGGGTTGGATCACCGTCGGGCTGCGCGGTCAGCCCCATCTGGATGCCCGTCAGTTTCAGGTCCCGCCGCGACGTGGTCGCGGGGGGCATGTCGGCCTCTGAATAGAGGCGAATAATTGTGTCCAGCGTCACATCATAGGGGTTGGTCACATCGCCCAGTTCCCCTGTTACTTCAAGGCTTTGCCCGCTATCAAGTGCCGCGCGCACGTCAACGTCCCAGACGCTGACCACACCGTCCGCGACCTTCAGAACCGCGCTGACCTGCCCGGTTCCGGACAGGGTTCGTTGCAGCTTGAGAACGTCCAGCAACTGGCCCAACTCGCCAATTTCCACCGATATCGCAGTGGAAAACCCGGCCCCATAGCCGCCCTGATCCGGGCCGCCGCTAAGGGCGATGTTCATCTGGTCGAAATCCAGCGTTGCCGTAAAGGGTTGTTCGCGCGGAAAACTGCCGTTCAGGGTCATGTCCTGCCCGTTTACCGCGCCGGTTCCCTGAAACACCAAAGGCGCGGACTGGTCTTTCTGGCTAAGCGCAAGTGAGGTCAGCGCCAGATCAATACCCAGCCCCGTGCGGGCATCCTTATAGGTCACCGCAGAATTGGTTAACCTGATTTCCTGCCCCGCCAGAAGCCCCGCCAGATCAACCCCGTCAGAGGTGGCGGGCTTGGTGGCGGGTGCCGGTTTGCCTGCACCCATGCCCCACGAATTTTGCGCGTCGCTGTCAATCACAAGATTGGCGCTGGCACCGTCCACCTGAATACCAAACGGCGCAATCCGCCCGGCGATCAGGTCGCGCAGAGTGACGTCGAACGCGACCTGTCCGACCCCGGCCAACTCGACATCTTCCATGGTCTGGCTGGGCACGCTGACCCCACGCGCCCGCACATGCAGCACCGACCCTAGGCCCACCACCACGCCGTCGTTGATCGCAACATCGCGCCCCAGTTTGCTGCTGAGAATACGCGCCGTCAAATCTCCTCGTGGTCCCGCCAACAGCGAGGACGACACCACCAGCCACAGGGCCACACCGGCAAAGGCGATCAGGCCAGCCAACACCATTGCAATCTTGCGAATCCGCATCCTAATTTCCGAACGACATTGTTGGGGCAGGGCTTTTCATGCAGATTTCCTGTTTGAAGGTCGCCGATCGCCGCCCATCCGCCAACCGGTTTGTTGCGTCAATTATGCCCTGAAACCGCACCCGGTTTAAAGGCCTGTCTGGTGCGTTTCGGCGTCACATCGCATCACATCCAACGCCAAAGCCGCAGGCAGGGTGGGTAAAACCGGGCAATCCGCCAAACAGCGCGGCAAAACTGCCCCCAAAACGACGAAGGGCCACCCGAAGGTGACCCTATCGTAACCAACCCGTGAGTTGGTTTATTGGAGCGGGCGAGGCGATTCGAACGCCCGACCCTAACCTTGGCAAGGTTATGCTCTACCCCTGAGCTACGCCCGCTTCCTTGGGTGAGGCGTGATTACGAACAACTGAACCGGCCCGCAAGGGGGAAAGTGGGCGGTTTGGAAAATAATTTTTCCAAACCTGCGACGGAATTCACATTGGGCTGCGTTTCATATACAATGGGAATGCATTGTGTACGAGGAGACACCGGCATGAGGTGGTGTGAAACTGTGAAACTGGGTGTGCTGAGTGCGGCAATATCGGTGGCGTTGCTGCTGCATGTCGCGGGGCAGATCTGAACTGACGCGGCGGGTTAGCCGAAGCGCGCCACGAACCGGCGCAGGATTTCGCCGGGGATGGTGACGTCTGCGTCATGGCAGCCGTCGATCAGGCCCTGCGCCTGTTCCGGCGGGAAATAGCCGTGATCCTTGTAGATGCGGATGCGCTGTTCAAAATCATGCGCGTCGGCCTCGGGGTGGAACTGGGTGGCATAGACGTTCTGGCCATACCGGATCATCTGGATCGGGCAGGGGGGCGAGGCCACCAGATGCACGCAGCCCGGCGGCAGGGTCTGCACCGCCTCCTTATGGCCGACAAACGCCTGCCATTCTTGCGGCAGGTCGCGCAACAGCGGGTCTGTTGCCGCCTCTGGGGTAAGTGAGCAGTTGGAGGGGCCGACCGGTTCGCCATAACGCGCCTTGCTGACCTCACCGTTGAGATGATGCGCCAGAATGCCCAAACCGTAACAGCAACCCATGAACGGATGATCGGTGGCGGTGATCTGTGGCATCAGCGACAGGATTGCGGTCTCGACGCGGGCCTCATCGGGGGATTTGTCGCCGGGCGCGTCGCTGACACAACCCGGCCCGCCGCCGACGATGATGCCGGCGTAGTCGGTGATGTCCAGATCGTCGGGCAGGGGGCTTTGGTCCAGCCGGATGCGTTTGGTTCGCGCCTCTGTCAGGTCTGCACGGGCCAGGATTGAGGCGAATTCGGCGTCCGAGGCATCGGTTTCTGGGCGCAGTTGCAGGATCAGAAAAGGCTTCATGGCATACTCGAAACACGTTTGGCGTGACTTATCCAGCCATCGGCCAGAACACAAGGATCGCCGGGATGCTTACGGCGATCACCAGAATTTCCAACGGTAGCCCCATGCGCCAGTAATCGCCGAACTGATAGCCGCCGGGACCAAGGATCAGCGTGTTGTTCTTATGGCCGATCGGGGTCAGGAACGCCGCCGAGGCCGCCACCGCCACCGCCATCAGGAACGGATCGGGCGACACGCCCAGCGATTGCGCCATCTGGATGCCCACCGGGGCCGCGACAATCGTCGTGGCGGTGTTGTTCAGCACATCCGACAGGGTCATGGTCACAACCATCAGCACCGTCAGAATTGCCCACGCCGGCAGGCCGCGCGTCAGGCTAAGAAGCGCCCCCGATATCAACTCGGTCCCGCCCGAGGTTTCCAGCGCCGCCCCAAGCGGGATCATCGACCCCAGCAAAACCACCACGGGCCATTCCACATGGTCATAGATTTCGGCCACCGGCAGGATCTTGGTCAGCACATAGGCCACCACCACCAGCCCCAGGGCCACGGGCAGATAGATCAGTCCGAAACTGGCCGCCGCAACCGCGCCGGCAAACAGACCAATCGCCAGCCAGACCTTTTCATTGGCGGTAACATTCAGGCCGCGCTGTGCCAGCGGCAAACAGCCCAGCCATTCAGTCACATCGGCCCCGTGGCCCACGGGGGTCAGCAGCAACAGGATGTCGCCTGCGCGCACTTTGGTCTGGCGCACATGGGTTTTCACCTGCTTGCCCTCGCGTGACAGGCCCATCAGGACGGTGCTTTGACGCCACGCCAGCCCCAGCGCCTGCGCGGTCTTGCCGGCGATTCGGGCGGATTCGGGCACCACCACTTCGATCACTTCCAGCCCGTCGCCGGTGGCGGTCAGTTGCTCCTGACGTTTGCTGTCGGCGAAATCCAGACTAAGTGCTGCGCGAAATTCGTCGAGCGCCTCTGGCCGGGCCTCAAGAACCAATGTGTCGCCCGCTTGCAGGGCAGTGTTGCGCGCCCGCCCATAGCGGCGATTGCCGTCGCGGATCAGGCCCAGAATGGCCACATCGGTCTTTTCCGCCGCTTCGTCCAGTTCGGCCAGCCGTTTGCCAATCTGTTTGGAGTCCTCGGGCACCGTCAGTTCGGCCACATAGGCGGCCAGCCCCTCGCCACCCTGCGCATCGCCGCCCCGGTCAGGGATCAGCCGCCAGCCAAACAGCGCCACAAACGCGAGGCCGGCAATGGCGGCAATACCGCCGACGGGGGCGAAGTCGAACATGCCATAAGGCTCGCCCAAGGCCTCGGCGCGGAACGAGGCGATGATGATGTTGGGCGGGGTGCCGATCAGCGTGACCATGCCGCCAAGGATGGTGGCAAACGACAGCGGCATCAGTGACAACCCCGGCACCCGCCCGGCCTTGCGCGCGGTCTGGATGTCGACGGGCATCAACAGGGCAAGGGCGGCGACATTGTTCATAAAGGCCGACAGAATCGCGCCAATGCCGCCCATCAGGGCGATATGCGCGCCCAGCCCACGGGTGGAATCAACCAGCGTGCGGGTGATCAGAAACACCGCGCCCGAACGCACCAGCCCGGCCGACACGATCAGCACCAGCGCCACCACCAGCGTCGCGGGATGGCCAAAGCCGGAAAACGCGTCCTTGGTGGGCACAACGCCCAGAACCACGCCGGCCATCAAAGCGGAAAACGCCACCAGATCATAGCGGAACCGCCCCCACAACAGCAGGCCGAACACAGAGCCAAAAAGCGAAAACAGGATGATCTGATCAGGTGTCATTTGCGCAGGCTAGCCGCTGGGCGCGCCCTTTGCCAGAGGGCGCGACAGTTTGGGCACTCCTCTGGTTTATGTTTCCCAAACCCCGGCACAGCAGGAAAGAAAATTCGCCGAATTTTCTTGATTGCGCCTGATGCGAGGGTGCGCATCACGCACATTGCCCGCCCCGGTCTTGCCCTTTGCCCATGCTCTGCCTTATAGAACCGGCCAAACCCCAACGGTGAACGGATCAGGAGAGCAGTCATGGCAGGCCATTCAAAATGGGCGAATATTCAGCACCGTAAAGGGCGCCAGGACGCCGTACGTTCCAAGCTGTTTTCCAAGCTCAGCAAGGAAATCACCGTGGCCGCCAAGATGGGTGACCCGGACCCGGACAAGAACCCGCGCCTGCGCATGGCGGTGAAAGAGGCCAAATCGGTGTCGGTGCCCAAGGACGTGATCGACCGCGCTATCAAGAAAAGTCAGGTCGGCGACGGTGACGAATTCGAGGAAATCCGCTATGAGGGCTATGGTCCCAACGGGGTCGCAGTGATCGTCGAGGCGATGACCGACAACCGTAACCGTACCGCCAGCGTGGTGCGCTCGACGTTCTCCAAGAACGGCGGCAATCTGGGTGAAACCGGCAGCGTGGCGTTCATGTTCGAACGCAAAGGTGCCGTCAGCTATCCGGTCGAGGCGGGCGACGCCGACACCATCATGGACGCCGCCATCGAGGCCGGGGCCGAAGACGTGGAAAGCTCTGAGGACGGGCATGTGATCTGGTGCGCCGACACCGATCTGTCCGAAGTGTCAAACGCGCTCGAGGCCGATCTGGGCGATTCCGAATCGACCCGTCTGGTGTGGCGTCCGACCATCACCACCGAAATGGACCTCGCGGGTATGGAAAAGCTGATGAAGCTGATTGATGCGCTTGAGGATGACGATGATATTCAGCGCGTGACCAGCAATTTCGAAGCCTCTGACGAGGTGATGGAGCAACTCTGACCTTTTCCGCGTTCGGCCTGTTCGCCAGTAGGGTGGGTGCCAACCCACGCCCGGACAGGCCCTGCTAAATCAGGGCGCGATCAACACTTTTTGCGCCGCTTTGCGCACCGCTTGGGTGACCGGTTCCAATGCCGGGGCCATGATCCGGCTGATTTGCCAGTATAGCGGCACGTCCAGCGGTGCATCCGCCAGCAACGGCACCAACCGGGCGTTGCGGATCGGCCCGCGCACCAGCGTTTCGGGGTTCAGCCCCCAGCCAACCCCGGCACGCGCCGCGCCGACAAAGGCGTGGCTGGACGGCAGGAAATGCGTCGGCGGGGCAAGGCGCTGATCAAAATTCCGATCTATCCAGACCTTTTGCAGCGCGTCTTTGGCGTTGAATGTCAGGCACGGGGCCAGCGCCAGAGTGTCTGCGTTCACCCCTGTCGCAAACCATTGCTGCATGAAATTCGGGCTGGCGGTCGCGATATAACGCAATGATCCCAAGGGGATCGCGTCGCACCCCGTGACTGGTTTGGCCCGCGAGGTCACAGCGGCGCTGACCTCTCCGCGTTTTAGCCAGTCGGCCGAGTGGTCCTGATCGTCGATCACCAGATCAAACAACACATCCCCCGCCAGCGCCATGGCCGCGACAAACCACGTGGCCAGACTGTCGGCATTGATCGCAACGCGCAGGCGCGCCGGGCCGGTGGTCTCGCCCAGCGACAAATCGCGGCTGAGTTGGGATTCCAGCACGCCCACGTCCTCGGCATGTTTGGCAAGGCGCAGCCCCGCCCGCGTGCCGGTGCAGGGCGATCCGCGATTGATCAGCGATGTGCCCACCCGATCCTCAAGCGCCTTGATCCGTTGCGATATGGCCGACGGTGTCACCGACAGATCGGCGGCGGCGACCTCGAAACTGCCACGGCGCAGAACCGCGGCAAGGGCGGACAGGTGGTGGGCTTCGAATTGCATTAGTTCTGCTTACTCTGACTAAGGATAATTAACTGGATTACGGTGTTTCGCGGCGGTAGTCAAATCTGGACCGCATAGGAAAGCCACCCGATGATGACCACTTACCTGCCCGGATTTGCCCTTGGATTCAGCCTGATACTGGCGATTGGCGCGCAGAATGCCTTTGTTCTGCGGCAGGGTCTGCGGGGCGAGCACCTGTTCTGGGTCTGCCTGACCTGTGCGGCGTCCGATGCCATTCTGATCAGCGTCGGCGTGGCTGGTTTTGGCAGTCTCGCGCGCGCTTTCCCCAAGGTGGAACCGATCATGCGGTACGGCGGGGCGGCGTTTCTGTTTGGCTACGGCGCGCTGGCCTTGCGGGCCGCGTGGCGGGGCAGTTCGGGGTTGAACACAAACGGGCGCGGGCAGGGTGGGTTGGCGGCGACGCTTGCGACTGCACTGGCGCTGACCTGGCTTAATCCGCATGTCTATCTTGATACGGTGGTGCTGATCGGCGCGGTGTCGGCGCAGTATGACAGCCGGGTGATGTTCGCCGCCGGGGCGATCAGCGCCAGTTTCGTGTTCTTCTTTTCGCTGGGCTACGGCGCGCGCCTGATTGCGCCGGTGTTTCAACGCCCGCAGGCGTGGCGCGTGCTGGACGCCGGGGTTGGGTTGACCATGTGGGTCATTGCCGTGAAACTTATTACCATGTGAAGGGTTGTGCCGCGCGGTGAATGGGTATTCAAGCGGGCCATGACCATCACCTCTCCTTCGCGCCCGGGTGCCGGAATCCTCTGGATGCTGGTCACTGGCCTTTGTTTTGTTGCCGTTACCGCGCTTGTCAAAGTCATGGGGGTTGGGGTGCCGCCGGCGGAATCGGCATTTCTGCGCTATGTGATCGGGTCGGTGTTCTTGCTGCCGATGGTGCTTCCGGCGATGCGGCGGGCCAATCTGACGCGCCGGCATTGGGCGCTGTTCGGGGCGCGTGGAGTCATGCATGCGGGGGGCGTGATCCTTTGGTTTTATGCGATGACCCGGATCCCATTGGCCGAAGTGACGGCGATGAATTACCTCACACCGGTCTATGTAACCATCGGCGCGGCGATCTTTCTCGGCGAAAAGCTGGCATTTCGCCGGATTGCGGCGGTGGTCGCGGCGCTGTTGGGCACGCTGATCATCCTGCGCCCGGGGTTTCGCGAAATCAGCCCCGGACATCTGGCCATGCTGGGCGCGGCTTTGGTGTTTGGCGGGTCTTA
>NVQY01000175.1 GCA_002400675.1 Paracoccaceae bacterium
ACAAACGGGATCACCTCGCAGGAACAAAACGGTGCCAACCCGCCGAACAGCGCCGCCAGAAAGATCATCCGCACCTCGCGCCCGACAAAGGCGCGCGCCACCATGACCTCGGCCCCCGTGGCCTTGAGATAGGCCAGCAACAGCACCGCAAACACGATGTATGGCGCGGTACTGGCCAGCGCGCGGGCGGCAAAGATTATGGTGCTGCCAAGGTTGGCCGGGTCCAGAACGGCCACGCCCAGCAACAGCGCGAAACTGATGCTCCACGCCGTTTTCAGCCGCGCGATGATCGGCGATGCGCCTTTTGGGGCCTGTTGAGAAATGTCAGCCATCGTTGGCGACCTTTCTGTTCATATCGGCGCAGCATTCACTAAGGATGAACTGCGCAAGCCCTTCCAGCGCCTTAAAACTGGCGCGGTTGATCGTGGTGCGCCCGATTTTTTCCTGCGTGACCACCCCACCGGCGGCCAGAAATTTCAGGTGATGGGCAAGGGTCGACGGGGCGATTCCGGTGCGGGCCTGAATGTCCCCCACGCTTAACCCCGGTTCACCGGCACGGATCAACGATTTGAGGACCTTTAGCCGGGCCTCTGACCCCATTGCCGAAAACCCCTGTGCGGCTTCTTCCCATAACATCTGCGCATCCTTCGTTGATTCGATATAACTAGTTTTATAGTTTTATGTCGTGTAGGCAAGTCCTTTCTCAATTCGGGACTGTTGCCGCTTTCGGCGATGTGTTGGAATAGATCGAAACACGGTCGGAGAGCATATGGACTGGGATTACATCATCGTCGGGGCTGGAAGTGCGGGCTGTGTGCTGGCCAAACGGCTAAGCGAGGCGGGCAATCGCGTGCTGCTGCTAGAGGCGGGCGGCAAGGATAATTACCACTGGGTGCATATCCCGATGGGCTATCTGTACTGCATCGGCAATCCGCGCACCGACTGGATGTTTCGCACCGGGGCTGAACCGGGGCTGAATGGGCGGTCATTGCTGTATCCGCGTGGTAAATTGCTGGGCGGGTGCAGTTCGATCAATGGCATGTTGTACCTGCGCGGGCAGGCGGCGGATTATGACGGTTGGCGCCAGATGGGCTTGGCCGGTTGGGGCTGGGATGATGTCCTGCCCTATTTCAAACGTTCAGAGGATTACGTCGAAGGGGCCTCTGATCTGCATGGTGAAGGCGGCGAATGGCGGGTGGAAAATCAGCGCCTGCACTGGGATGTTCTGGATCACTGGATGGCGGCGGCCACCAAATGGGGTTTGCCGCAGGTCACAGATTTCAACACTGGGGATAACGAAGGGGTGGGTTATTTCCGCGTCAACCAAAGAGGCGGCTGGCGCATCAACACGGCCAAGGCGTTTTTGCGCACCACCTCGGGGGACAATCTAAAGGTCGAAACACAGGCCCACACCCGGCGCATCCTGATCGAAGGGGGCCGCGCGGTTGGTGTCGAATATGACCGGGGCGGCGAGGTCATGACTGCCCGCACATCGGGCGAAGTCATCCTGTCTGCCGGGGCAATCGGCAGCCCGCAAATCCTGCAATTGTCCGGGCTTGGGTCGGGTGATCTGTTGCAACAACACGGGGTGGAGGTTGTGCGCGACATGCCCGGTATCGGCGCCAACCTGCAAGACCATCTGCAACTGCGCTGTGCGTGGCGGTTGACCGGGGCCAAGACGCTGAATACGCTGGCCAATTCTCTTTGGGGCAAGGCCAAGATCGCGCTGGAATACGCCGCCACCCGGTCCGGGCCAATGTCCATGTCCCCCAGCCAGCTTGGCGCGTTCGCAAAATCGCGCGCCGATCTGGCCACACCGGACCTTGAATACCATGTGCAGCCCCTGACGCTTGAGGCGTTCGGCCAGCCGTTGGATGATTTCCCCGGCCTGACTGCCAGCGTGTGCAACCTGCGCCCCGAAAGCCGGGGCAGCGTTACGATTACCTCGCCCGACCCGCACGCCGCGCCGCTGATTTCGCCGAACTATCTAAGCACCCAAGGCGACCGGCAAGTGGCGGTGGCGGCGATCCGTCAATCCCGCGCGATCATGGCCCAAGCCCCGATGCAACGCCATGCCCCGGACGAGATCAAACCGGGCATCGACTCGGATGACGAGGGCGACCTGATCCGTGCGGCGGGCGACATCGGCACGACGATCTTTCACCCGACCTGCACCGTGCGCATGGGCGCGGATGAGGACGCGCCGTTGGACGCGCAGTTGCGATTGCGCGGGGTTGAAGGGCTAAGAGTGGTGGACGCCAGCGTGATGCCGGTGATCACCAGCGGCAACACCAACGCGCCGACCATCATGATCGCGGAAAAGGCGGCGGCGATGATCTTGGGCCAATAATTCCGGCCAGCGTGGTCAGCCGTAGATACGCCGCATGTCCGGGCCTTCGGTGCAATACATATGCACCCAGATAAAGGCATGTTGAAACAGCGCCACGACCAGCGCATTCCATGACCCGAATGCCAGCGCGATGCCCCAAAAGCCAAGGAAAATAACCCCGTACATGCCGTTGGCCGTGTATTTGAACAGGCCCTTGTTCACCATCGGCATATTGGCAATTTCATCGCGGAAATGATCACCGCCCAAGGCGCGGGGCAGGGTGAAATACACCAGAACCGAATGCATCCCCCAGATGGCGACCCCGATCAGCGCAAGGCCCAGCGCCAGTTCCAACCCCCTCCAACCCGTGATCGGCACGGTGTCGGCCCATCCGATCAGGATCAGGGTAATTGGCCGCGCGACCAGAAGCGGCATGAAAATTGCTGCCCAGACCTGCATGTCGCGGTCGCCAAACCGGTTGCTCAACCAGTTGCGATGCAGCTGCAAACGGAACCCGATGGCGACGATCAGTTGATGGATACCCGCCAAAGCAATCGACACAACCGCCCATTGATAACTGGTCAGAAACAGGATCTTTGGCGCATCCGCCGTGGTCGTTAACAATGACCCGGCCCCCAGCGCCATCAGGGCAAAGATCGCGATTTGCTGCGGTTGCCCTTCGATGATGTCGCGCCATGTGCTTTGTGCGCGGATTGCCGATAGCTGTGTCATTGATCGCCCCCGATTTTCCAGATCACACCTAGCACGGATCAAAAACCTTGGGGTAGAAACGACAACCCCCTGCGGCCAGGCCTCGAATGACCATGCGTCAATTCTCTCTGATCTGACGATAATACAGGCCAGAAGACGCTCAGAACTTTTGTACAAAATGGAACAATGCCCGCCAAACACAGGTACAAAACGACAAACCCCCGCGGCATAGCCTCGGGGGTCGTCAATTTTTCGTGTTAGAAATCACCAGAGGTGCTTTAGAGCATCCCTTCGCGTTGTGCTTTCTTACGTGCCAGTTTACGGGCACGACGGATCGCTTCCGCTTTCTCGCGCGCTTTCTTTTCGGACGGTTTCTCGAAATGTTGCTTGAGCTTCATTTCACGAAAAACGCCTTCACGCTGGAGCTTTTTCTTCAGGGCACGAAGCGCCTGATCGACATTGTTGTCGCGAACACTAACCTGCATGTGGTTTTCACCACCTTTCTAGTTTGAGTTGCAAGGATTTGCAGGAAATGCGCCTATAGCAAATGACTGCGAACTTGTCCAGTATAGCAAACAACTGCCACAGGAGTCCCGCCATGCCCGAAACCAGCGATACCCAGTCCGCCGATCTTAAGGAAACACTGCTGGACGCGGTCCTGCTGCATGTGCCGTTTGATGGATGGACCCAAGTCAGCTTTGACGCAGCGGTTGCCGATAGTGGCCTTGACCCCACCCTTGCCCGCGCCATCTGTCCGCGCGGCGCGGTCGATCTGGCGCTGGCGTTCCATGCGCGCGGTGATTCGCAGATGCTGGACCGGATCGCCGGGGCCGAGTTTGCCAACATGCGGTTTCGCGACAAGATCGCCGCCGCTGTCCGGTTCCGCCTTGAGGTGGTCGCGGACAAGGAGTTGGTGCGACGCGGGGTGACGTTGTTTTCGCTGCCGCAATACGCCGGTGATGGGGCCGGGGCGATCTGGGGCACCTGCGGTCTGATCTGGCAGGCGCTGGGCGATACATCCGAGGATGTGAACTGGTACACCAAACGCGCGACGCTTGCCGGGGTGTACTCGGCCACGGTGCTTTATTGGTTGGGCGATGACACGCCGGATCATCAGGCCACATGGGAATTTCTTGACCGGCGGATCGAAAACGTCATGCAGATCGAAAAACTGAAAGCCCAAGTGCGCGATAATGCGCTGTTAAAGCCGTTGCTGGCTGGACCGAACTGGTTGGCAAGCGTGATCCGCGCACCCAAGGCGGCGGATGACCTGCCCGGTTCCGTGCGTCCCCGCAGATAGCCCCCCCAAAACCAATACTGCCAGAGCGATCCGGCGACAGGAGCCTTTCATGACACAGACAATGCGCGCCATCGAGATTAGCAAACCCGGCCCCCCCGACGTTCTGAAGCTGACCACGCGGCCGATGCCGGTGCCGGCCCATGGGCAGGTGGTGATCAAGGTGGCATGGGCCGGGGTGAACCGGCCGGATGCGCTGCAACGGGCGGGGGCCTATGCGCCGCCTGCCGGGGCCAGTGATTTGCCGGGGTTAGAGGCGGCGGGCGAGGTGGTCGCGCTGGGCGACGGAGTTGACGGCATTGCGCTGGGCGACAAGGTGTGCGCGTTGCTGCCCGGTGGCGGTTACGCGGAATATGTCGCCACACCCGCGGCGCATTGCCTGCCGGTGCCCAAGGGCATGGGGCTGAAAGAGGCGGCGTGCCTGCCCGAGAATTATTTTACCGTCTGGTCGAATGTCTTTACCCGTGGCGGGCTGGACGCGGGCGAGAGGTTCCTTGTGCATGGCGGCTCTAGTGGCATTGGCACAACGGCGATCCAACTGGCACATGCGTTTGGCGCGCGGGTGTTTACCACCGCAGGGTCAGCGGCCAAATGTCAGGCCTGCCTTGATCTGGGGGCGGAACGGGCGATCAACTACCGCCAAGAGGATTTTGTCGAAGTGGTCAAGGCCGAAGGCGGGGCCAACCTGATTTTGGATATGGTCGGGGGCGATTACATTCCGCGCAATATCAACACCTTGGCGAATGACGGGCGGCTTGTGCAGATCGCGTTTTTGCAAGGCCCCAAGGTCGAGTTGAATTTTGCCCAGGTGATGATGCGGCGACTGTCGATCACCGGGTCAACACTGCGCCCGCAAAGCGATCTGGCCAAGGCGCGCATCGCTCAGGAATTGCGGGCGTTAGTCTGGCCGTTGCTCGACTCCGGGCGCATTGCCCCTGTCATGGACAGCGAATTTGATCTGGGCGACGCGGCGGCGGCACATACCCGCATGGAAAGCTCGGGTCATATCGGCAAGATTGTGCTGAAAGTCGCGGGTGGATAATATCGTATCAAGCTTGGCAAACGGGGCGCAGCATGTAACGTGCGCTTGCCCAAAAAATCCCACCAAAGGAGACCTCTCATGAAAATTCTTGCCGCTTTGGCCACCAGTGCCGTTCTGGCTTTTGCACCTGTTGCCGGTTTGGCGCAGGGGTTGATCGACAAAGGGTTTGTGGCGGGTTGGAACATTCTGGTTGATCCGGATATGGGCAACGGCTGTTTGATCCAGACCGTGTTCGAGGATTATTCGGTGGTGCGCATCGGCTATGATGCGCAGAACAACCGGGGCTATTTTGTGGTGTTCAACAAGGCGTGGGGCGAGATCAAGAAGGGCGAAGTTTACAACATAACCTTTGATCTGGACGGCGAGAAATTCGACGCCAAGGCAACCGGGTTTGTCCTGAACAAGGTGCCGGGTGCCGGGGTGTTCTTTGAGGATCGCGATTTTGTGCGGGCCATCGCGCAGCGTAAGGTGATGACGGTGTACGGCCAGTCCGGACAAAAGGTCATGGCGATTGACCTTAAAGGGTCCGCCAAGGCGATTGAGTATGCCCGCAAGTGTCAGGATGAAATGGGGTCGTAGAACCACGTTGAAAGGGATTGTAGGGTGGGTGAAACCCACGCTTTGCAACAACCGAAACAATGGAACGCGGTGGGTTATCCCGGGCTGTCGCCGTTTTCGCCAGAAACGCTCCCCCGGAGCGTTTCCAAAATGGCTCAAACCCCACCCTACCGCACGGGCGTGAACAACGCGTCCGACATCTGGCAATCGCGTATGACGTCCTGACCGCAAGGCACCGGTTGCAGATTCCTTGACAGGCAAAGCCGCGCCTCTTGAATATAGCCGTTCTTGCAAGTGATGGTCAGCATGTCGGCTTTCCAGTCTGGATTGGCCTTCAGGAACGCCTCTTCCACCACGGACGCTGGCACCTTGACCGTTTTCTCTAGCTTGCGAAACACCGGCGGGCGCACAACCTTTTCATAGGCAAGCCGTGACAGGGCGAAATAGTCGGGGGCCGATAACCCGGTGCAGACCCCGTGCTTTTTCCACTGATACCAGGCCAGCCCCGGTGTGCCCATGATGTCCGCCATGTCAGCGGTCAGGGCGCGTGACGGCGGTCGCTGGCCACCTTGGCAAAACGACGGAAACCCCCGTTGATACTGTGGCCACAGCCCATGCATGACCCAGCCGTAATCATAGCGTTCCTCGCATTGCTCTGACCCCTGCCTGTCGCCTTGCAACGCGCACCAGTTCGGTGACCAGCTAAGCGACAGCACATAATAGTCGAACGCCCCCGCCTTTTCGCCCTCTGCCCACGCGGGCATTGCCGCAATTATCCAGATAAACACCCAGCGCATTCGCCTCTTTCCTTATTGTTCCTGCTTCACTATATACGCGATAAGTTCCCCGACAATGGATACCCACCCTGAGAGTCAGGGTTGCCCGGCGAAAGCCAGGCACCGGGAGAGGTTTGCGGGCAAGGTTTGTGCAAGGAGATAAGCGAATGGCAAAACCGATCATGGCCAAGGCGACCGCCGTTTGGCTGGTAGACAACACGACAATCACCTTCCGGCAGATTGCCGATTTCGTAGGCATGCACGAATTGGAAGTGCAGGGCATCGCCGATGGCGACGTGGCGACCGGTGTCAAAGGGTTCGACCCGCTGACCAACAACCAGTTGACTCAGGAAGAGATCGACGCGGCCCAGGCAAACCCGAGACACAAGATGAAACTGAAATTCTACGCCGCCGCTCAGGGCGAGGAAAAGCGCCGTGGCCCGCGTTATACGCCGCTTTCCAAACGTCAGGACCGCCCGGCGTCGATCCTGTGGCTGGTCAAGTTCCACCCGGAACTAAGTGACGGTCAGATCTCTAAACTGGTGGGCACGACCAAGCCGACCATCCAGGCGATTCGCGAACGCACGCATTGGAACATCTCCAACATTCAGCCGATCGACCCGGTGGCGCTGGGCCTGTGCAAACAGACCGAACTAGACCTGATCGTACAGAAAGCCGCCGCCAAAAGAGCCGCAGACGGCGAAGTGATGAACGATGACGAGCGGCGCAAGCTGGTCAGCACCGAACAATCGCTTGGCATGCCTGCCGAACCAAAAATCCCCACTGCCATTGAGGGTCTTGAGACCTTTACCCTTGGCAATGTGCTGGACGATGACGACGAAGACGACACCAGCGATATCCACGACGCCGAAAGCTTTTTCAAGCAGCCCGAGGCGAGCGATGACAAGGACGGCGACGAGGATGAGGACGGCGACAAGGCCGACAAAGAAGGCAACGAAGGCCAAGGTGATACGGACGACGATCAACCGCGCGTCTGACCCAACCAGTCAGTTACCCAGTCAGTTACAAGGACAACGGCGGCCCGATGAGGCCGCCGTTGTTATTTTACGCCATCAACAAGACCACCAACCCCGTCAGGCACAGCCCCGAGGCCAGAATGCTGGCCCCCGTGCGCACCGAATTCCACAAGGTCCAGTTGGGCACATAGTGCGTGACCCAGTATTGCACGGTCGATTCGGCCACCAGATCCATGTTGCCCAGCGTCGTGTTCATCGGCACATTCTGCGCCACCGTGACGCCGAACACCCCCACCAGATAGCTGACCGCCGACGCCTGCAACAGGGTCGCGCCAGCCCCGGTCAGGGCGGTTGAGGCATACCAGAGCACCCCCAGAGACACCGGGGCCAGGCCGATGAACAGCACCATGAAGACCCAGTAAAACACCTCTTGGTTGATGATCTGCATCGCCTCGACGCCGCCGGTGCCAGAGGTCAGGCGCAATGCCCGCATAATGAAGTCGGAAAAGGCCAGAAACACCCCGCCGATCACCGCATAGGCAAGGGTCAGGCCCATCAGGGTCACAACGCTCCATAAAACCATGGGATTTCCTTTGCTGTTTACGTTCACGCCGTGATGCTCCACGCACCATTCGCCGCGGCACTCTGACAGAACGCGGCAAAGGCGCGGGGTGCCCGGCCCAACGCGCGCTGCACCCCGTCGCCCAGCGATTCATTGCGCCCGTCCAGCGTTTCGCGGCAGATGCCGGTAAAGACATCGGCAATCATCGGCCCGCCGATTTCTACCATGCCCGCGTGAAACTGTTCCAGCGTGATCGGCACATAGGAAATGGTGCGCCCGGTGGCTTTGGTCAGCGCCTCTGCGGCCTGTTCAAAGCCTAGCAGGCGGGGGCCTGTGACCTCGTAAAGCTGCCCGTTGTGGCGGTCATCGGTCAGGGTGGCCACCACCACGTCGGCAATATCATCCACATCGACAATCGGTTCGCGCACCTGTCCGGCGGGCAGCGCGATCACGCCTTGCAGCACCGGGTCGCGCAGGTAACCTTCGCTGAAGTTTTGGGCGAACCATGAACAGCGTACCAGCGTGTAATCCAACCCGCTGTCGCGCACGATGCCTTCGCAAACCTCGGCGTGGCTTTCGCCGCGACCAGACAACAGCACCAGTTTGCGCAAGCCGACCTTGGCGGCCAATCTGGTGAAGGCCTCGATCTTTTCAGCCGCGCCGGGAAAGGCCAGATCGGGGAAGTAGGTGACATAGGCCGCCGATACGCCGTTCAGCGCCGCTTGCCACCCTTCGGGCTTGTCCCAATCAAACGGGATGGCTGATCCGCGCGAAACTGGCCGCACATTGTGGCCCTGATCCGCCAACAGACGGGCCACGCGCGACCCGGTTTTGCCGGTCGCACCGACCACGAGGATAGAGGGATTGTTTGATGTCATTGCTTTGCTCCATTTGCTAGACATAGTGTCAAGTAATCTGAACTTTACATTGTGTCAAGTAATGCTGAATGAACGCCTGTAACGCTTTGGTGAAGCCAAGGAGAGGGGGCATCTCGCGGTCATGCCTTACCGGACCCGCAACGACGGGTTGAGAATATGGTGGGGGTTGGCAGCGTGACGCAGGCGCAAAACGACCGTTTGCACATAGGAAAGCGACCAGATTACCGAGGGTTAGATCAGAATTCTTTGCGGGCGTTCAGGGCGGCACTAATGGTGCCATCGTCCAGATAATCCAACTCGCCACCAATCGGCACGCCCTGCGCCAGGGTGGTCAGGCGCACCTGCCCCTCAAGCATGTCGGCGATGTAATGCGCGGTGGTCTGCCCATCGATCGTGGCGTTCAGCGCCAGAATGACCTCGGATATATTCTCGCTGGCCACCCGGTCGACCAGCTTTGGAATGCGCAGGTCCTGCGGCCCGATGGCGTCCAGCGCCGACAGGGTGCCGCCCAGAACGTGATAGCGGCCCTTGAACACGCGCGCGCGTTCCATCGCCCACAGGTCGGCGACGTCCTCGACCACGCATAATTCGCCCGTTGCGCGTTTCTCGCTGGTGCAGATGTCGCAGATGTCGGTGGTGCCCACATTGCCGCAGTTCAGACATTCCCGCGCGGTTTCGGCCAC
>NVQY01000176.1 GCA_002400675.1 Paracoccaceae bacterium
GCTTTGGCTTGCGCGCAGGCCGTGCGGTGGCACTGACGAAAGGTCGGCTGTTCAAGGCGCAGATAAAGGGCCTTTAAAAACTCCATAAAGGGTCGAGCGTTAAAGGGTCGAGCGTTCGTCGAATCCACACCGGATTTCTGCACCAGACGGTTGCGCGGCACGAGATAAGCCAACCGATCCTCGGGCGCGATGCCCTCGATCATTTCCAGCCAGTTATAGAGCGTGCGCACACTCACACCCGCCATGCGCGCCGCCTGGCTCATTGCATGCACATGCGTCGCCCCGGCCCTGTGAAGGGTTTCGGCAACTTGTAGCGATTTCAGCCGCTCAGCAGCCTTTGCCTTGGCCGCATTCGGCAACCCGTCAAATTCCGCCCAGGCGGTGCCGCGATCCGCGTGCGCATCCGGCGCATCGGCGGCGTCCGCCAGTAGTTTGCGTTGCGCCGCCAGCGGCAGGACCGACCAGTGATACTGCCAACCGCCGCCGCGCCCTGGTTTGCGCTGTGCGCAACCGGGGGTCTCGCGCCATCCAAGTCGATCCGCCAACAGGTTGATGCCGCGTCTGGAACCCGGCATTTCCGGCAATCCGGCGGCTGCCAGTTCGTCTGGTGTCCACCAAATCTGTTTGGGCTGGCTGGCGGTCATTGATCAGCCTCACTGAAGCCCAGCAGGTCCAGCAATTCGGCCCGGTTATCCCCGGCGAACCCCCGCCGCGCCACCGTCGAGGCTCTCGCGAAAATATCGTTCAGCCTGTTTCGCTCGTCGCGCACCGGATTCTTGACCGCCGCGCCGGGGGCCGCATTCAGTGATTTCAGCGCCGCTTTGGCTGTCGTCTTTCCCTTCGCGAAGGCCTCGCAAATCGCCATCCGTTCCGCCGGGTCGCACTTGGCGATCACTTGAAGGTCGCCGAATTCCGGACGTTTCGACGCGCGGCGAAGAAGGTTAACACCCTCAGGCGGCAGCTTCTCGCCGACTTCGATCAGACGCCGTATGTGACGCTCTGTCTTGCCGAAGGACACGGCGGCATTTGTGGCAAAAGTGCAAACGGACATCATGTCCGTTTGCACTCCGTTCTTGGCCCGACCACCGGCGCTACCTTGCCTTGTCTCGGGGTGCGCCGCCTCGTAGAGCTTCTTGTGCGCCGCCAGAAACAACGCCATATCAAGAGGTGTCAGCGGCGCGGTGGCAAGGTTGGCATCGACCTCCATCCGCATCGCCTGCGCATCCGTGCACTCGCAAACCCGGACAGGAACCTCCGCCAGCTCAAGCGCCTTCGCGGCTTCAAGCCGGTGCATCCCGTCAATCAGCCGGTAGCCGCCCCTGATGCGCCGCACCGTGATCGGGTTCAGCATGATGCCGATCTCGCGAACCGACGCGGCGATACTGTGCACCGCCGCCTCCGAGGCATCGCGGTACCGCGCAACCGTCTCAATCTCTCCGACCGGCAGGCTGTCGGTCTTTAGCCAGCGCGGCTCGCTCATTCCTCCACCTCCGGGATGAATGTGCGGAATTCGCCGATGGCCGACATGATGGTGCCGACGCCGAACGCGATGGTTTCGACCTGTTCCAGAACCTGTTTGGCGTCATGCGGAGTGAACTAAACCGTCCCTTTCGCCACGCCTTCTAAACTGCTGGCTTGCGCATGCAGTTCTTCAAGTTCCCTGACCAGTAATTCGGTCAGCCAAATTGCATTTTTTAGCAGCTCATCCGGGCTGAGAACGTCAGGCATGATTATTCCTTCGGAACATTGACAAGTGTATAAAAAAACCGGCGCTGCCCATCCCTGACGACCTGCCGGCAGGTGATCTCGACACCGTTCGCGCGCAGCTCGGACACCACCGTTCCCGGCGCGCATATCCGCGCTTTGAACATCAGCTCATATGAACTGATCTCGCCTTTTGTCGCCTGCATCACACGCAATGCGCAGCGCAGGCGGGGGCTGGTGGATAAGCGTGCATGGTGCATTACGGGCGCCCAGTTGCAGCGGGTGGCGTTTCGATCTTCAACATCTCGGCGCAACGCTCCAGGATGCCGTCGCTCATCAGGATTTTTACATGCGCGACAATTTCCTTAGCGGCGCGGTTTTCCGCATCCAACCGGTCATCAAGCCTGCCAACGATCATTTCCCGTCGTGCCGTTCGGATTGCCTTTTGGTTCAGCCGCTGACGTAGCATTTCAGCTGCGCCGGCAAGGTGCTGGTGCCTGACAAAGGCATCAATCAACGCCTCTACGCGCTCGTGCGGCGTCAGGGGCGGCATGCCCAATTGAGTTGGGGATACATGTTTGTTCATTGATAGATACCTCCGAAAAACAGCAGAACATATAGGATGCCGAAAAGGCTGAGCGCGCCGATCACTTCGCCAGCCCAGAACAAAACCACGCTTAGTCGCTTGCGGGTCCCGGACCGCACGGGAGGCATGCGGCGACCGGAACCCGCGCCCGCGAGTGGCGACGGTGAAGTCATCTGTGAATTTGATGGGACTGCGGTGATACCAGCTGGTTCCCGTACTGAATAAAAAGGCTCCGGCGGCTGTTCCGAATTACCGCCGGAGCAAGTGCCCGAAGGGGTGCCGTTCTCGGCGATCTCGCCCTCGGGAGGCAGATAGGCGCGCGTGCCGGTCAGCAGATACACGATATCAACCCCACCCTCGGCGATCCCGCCCAGACAGGACACGTCGGGAACACGCTTACCGGTCTCATAATGAAACTGCGCATGCTTCTTAACGCCGCCCAGGGCGGCGAAATCGGTCTGGTTCAAACCCATTTCGCGGCGTATTTCTCTCAGGCGAGTGGCAAAGCCGGGTAGCTGGTTGATGTGGGTCATGCCGCATCCTCCTCGATCTCGCCAAGATGCTTTCGAACGCGCTTGCGATAGGCCAGCGCCACCAGGTCCGGCCCGGCCGCTTCGATCATGTCATGAAGGATCTTCTTGCCCACCGGGCTGCGCGTCAGCCCCAGGCTGGCATTGCGCGCCGTCATCGCCGTTATGCCGTAAGTTCCGCACCACGCGTTGCAACTGCTGCCCGAGGTGCGGAACGCCCCCATGATCGCGTCATGCAAAAGCGCCCCCGGTTCAAACTTGGTATGGTTTTCCGCCATTTCTTTGTTACCCTGCTTCTGTATGTTGGTTGTCACCATGGTTCAGGATTTTGAACCTGTCAATATGAAAGTACAGGATTTTGGCTGCTAAAGTTCAAGATATTAAACGTGGCGAACGGTTGCGCGAAGAACGTGAGCGGCTGAAGCTCACATTGGTTGCCATGTCCAGCTTTGGAAAAGTCTCGCGAGGGTCACAAATATTATACGAAAAGGGCAGTCCGCCCACCGCTGACTATCTCGGAAAAATCGCAGCAAAAGGCGCTGATGTAATGTACATCCTGACCGGGGTAAAAGAAGCTGACGCACTCGCCAGAGTCGTTGCGGAAACCACCGGCGCGGCTATCAAAGAGGCGATTGAAGGTGCCTCTGGTATTCCCGCCGCTCAGGCCACCATGGGTGACGCGCGGAAGGTTGAGGCCGACCTTGTTAAAGCAGGCATCATCGCCACCCAGAAATACCTCGCATCATTGCGGGGTGATCAAACGGAGGTCGGACCCACTGAAATTGATTCCACTGAGATCTCCATGATTCCACGGTACGAAGCTCAGCTGGCTGCAGGCAACGGGATGATCAATATGAGTGAGGAACCGGTCGAGCTTCTGACCTTTCCCAGCACGTGGCTAAGCCGTCTGGACGTTGCCGCCAAAGATGCCTGTCTTCTGGCGGTCATTGGCAGCAGTATGGAGCCGACACTTTATGATGGCGATCTAGTGCTGATCAACCAAAGCCGCCGCACCATCCGCAATGGCCGCATCTACGCCTTCAACGATATAGACGGCACATCTCGCATAAAGCGTCTGGATGTGATCAGGGGCGCGGCCATTACCATCCGCAGCGACGCCAACCCGTTACTTGTGGAACAACGCCTCGGCGAAGAGATGAACGTCGTGTCGGGTGGCATCATCGGTGAAGTGGTGTGGGCCGCTCATACTTTGACAGATGGAAATTAGTGCCGAAAATATGCGTCAGTCATCCGGAAGACCTGTCGCTAAGAACAGGTCGAGGCAGATTCGGTTCGTGACGGTTTCGTCGGGACGTTTTTTGTAGAGCCTTCCACAGGCTTCTGACACTCTAAGCCAGACAGCGCGCCTTTTTGCGGATTCCTGTTCTCTTCGGTGCTGCTCAAATTCTGCGGCACTAGCTGCAATCTCAGCCTGCATTTTACGTTCCTGTTCCTGCTCTTCTTCCCTCTTCGCGTATGTTTCGGCCCTGTTTTCCATCTCAGAAGTGGACATGAATGAAGCCGACAGCGGATCGTAAAAATACTGTTCTTCCATGGCAAATGTTAGGCATTCCGAGATGGCTTTTCGATTCTTCGTGTCATAAATCACATTGAATCTCAGCATCATCTCGGCTGGCCCTCTCGCTTGATCCCGGTCTCCTGCATCTATGGCTGCCTGACAATCTGAATAGACGTTAGCCTGGGCTGCGCCAGTAAATATTGAAGCAAAAAAGGCGATAATGACAGGAACTGCAATGGCTTTCATTTCTCAATCCTTTTGGGTCCGACACACTGATTATATGGCATATCAAGGGATGGTAAATGGTGGTTTTCCCCACCTTCTGCCCCTAAAACACCCAAAATCAGTTCCAAGTTCGGGCCTGCTTTTCAGACGGTCCCAAAATGCTATGCCATTGTTATCACGCCGCTAATCCCATACTGGGAACTGAGAAAAGAAGAAGGAACGCCAGTTCCCAGTTCGGAGCCTGATTCAGCGCCATAATCCCACTCATTTTCCAGCCGGCCACTCGAAAATCCCTTTATTAAATAGGGTTTATGCGGTCCCAGACAGTTTGCAGATTTCCCTGTCACAAAATCACGCCTTTGGCCATAAACAGCCGTTTTAACGACAATTGAAGGTCAAGCGTGTTCCTTGTTGCCCGGCCAATTTTTCTTGTCTAACCCTATGTTTTCCAACATTCCTTCCGGGTTCTTCCGCCATCTACCTGCCTCTTCCGGTTACTGCAGATTGAAGTGTCCTACTACAGCCGGTTTGCGCCCGCACCTGCGCCGCGTCGGCCTTGCCCAGCGGTTCTGCGGCCACCAGCGCCGCCTTGGCCTCGTCCACCCGGTTGCCGCCGGCGGTCAGAAACAGGATCGCGCGATCGCTTTGCAATCCGCGAAAGATGATCGACTTGGCAATCTGGTCCACATCACACCCCACCGCCGCCGCCGCATCCTGCGCGGTGCGCGCCAGTGCGGTCTCGCGGATGTCCGGCTCTAATCCTGCCGCGACAAGGGCCGCGCGCACACGTTTCAGGCTTTTGCTCATGATGTCCTCAATTTGACGGCGGTTGACCGATTGCAGATATCTGCGAAACTCGCGCAAATGGACAAGAATGACAATATCCCCGCTCTGCCGCATTTCATCGCCCTCGAAACCCGCGTCTGGGAGGCGCTGGTGCTAGGCGATGCCAAAGCCGACGCCGCCCTGCTGACCGATGATTTCCTTGGGGTCTATCCCAGTGGTTTCTCCGGGCGCGACGATCACGCGGGCCAGTTGGTAGCGGGGCCGGTGATGCGGGAATACGCGCTGGATCAGGCGCGTCTGATGGTGATCGGTGCGGATCATGTGATGTTAAGCTACCGCGCCACCTATGCGCGGGTTGGCGGGGACAGCGAAACCATGTTCATCTCGTCGCTGTGGCAAAGGGCGGGTGACGACTGGCGCAACAGTTTTTCGCAAGACACCCCGGCGGCATAAATTCGCGCCGCTTTTGATGCCGGTCATTGACCGCCCCGCGTGCGCGCCGCATCCTACCCGGATGACATTTTCCAAAGATATCACCCGCCTGCCACGCGCCTTTGATCCCGCATTGGGGCAAGAGGCCCGCGCGATCCTGCCGGACCTGACCGGCGATCTTGCCGACCTGATAACCGGCGCGGCCGGGTCCAGTCCCTATCTGAAAGGGCTGATCGAACGTGAGGCCGATTGGCTGACAGGTGCGCTAGAGGATGGCGACCGCGCAATTAACACCGTGTGCGGCGAGATTCGCGAACTGGCCCCTGACCAGTTGAAACCGGGGCTGCGACAGGCCAAGCGGCGCATCGCGCTGATCACGGCCCTTGCCGATCTGGCCGGCGTCTGGCCGCTGGAAAAGGTCACCGGCGTTCTGACCGATTTTGCCGGTCTGGCCTGCGATCTGGCGATCCGCGCCGAGGTGGGCGCGCTGATCCGGCGCGGCAAACTGCCGGGGCAGGGGCCGGATGACGTGGCCAGTGCCGGTGGGCTGGTGGTGCTGGCGATGGGCAAGATGGGCGCGCACGAGCTGAATTATTCCTCGGACATCGACCTGATCTGCCTGTTCGACGAGGCCCGCTATGCGCCCGAGGATTTCCACGACGCCCGCAGCGCCCTTGTGCGTGCCACCCGCAACATGAGCGCGACCCTGAACGAACGCACCGCCGACGGCTATGTGTTCCGCACCGACCTGCGCCTGCGCCCGGACCCGGCGGTGACGCCGGTCTGTCTGGCCATGGCGGCGGCCGAATCCTACTACGAAAGCCTTGGCCGCACATGGGAGCGTGCGGCCTATATCAAAGCCCGCCCCGCCGCCGGAGACATCGCCGCCGGTCAGCGGTTCCTTGAAACGCTGACGCCGTTTGTGTGGCGCCGCCACCTTGATTTCGCCGCCATTCAGGACGCCCACGACATGCGCCTGCGCATCCGCGAACACAAAGGCACCGGCGGCGGTATCAACGTACCCGGTCACGACATGAAACTGGGGCGCGGCGGCATCCGCGAGATCGAGTTTTTCACCCAGACCCGACAGCTTATCGCCGGGGGCCGCGACCCTGAATTGCGTCTGCGTGGCACCACGCCGGGGCTGGCGGCACTTGCGGCCAAGGGCTGGGTTCCGGGTGATGTGGCCCAGGCACTTAGCGCGCATTACCGTGCCCACCGCGAGGTCGAACACCGTATTCAGATGGTCAATGATGCGCAGACGCATAAATTGCCCGTGTCGGACGACGGGCTGGCCCGCGTCGCCTGTCTGATGGGTACCGATGTGGCCGGGCTGACGGCGCAGGTGGCCCCGCGACTGGCGCAGGTGCACGACATGACCGAAGGGTTCTTTGCCCCCGACACGCCCTCTCGGGAGGACCCAACCCAGCTGCCCGACAGCCTTGATCAATCCATCCTTGCCCGCTGGCCCGCCTATCCGGCGCTGCGATCCTCGCGCGCCTCGCATATCTTCGAGCGGCTGAAACCCGACCTGTTGCGCCGTCTGGCCGCCACCCCCCGCCCGGACGAAGCGCTGGTGGCGCTTGACGGATTTCTCGCCGGATTGCCCGCAGGGGTGCAGCTTTTTTCGCTGTTCGAGGCCAACCCGCACCTTCTGGACCTGCTGATCGACATTGTCGGCACCTCTCCGGCGCTGGCGGGGCATCTGTCGCGCAATTCGTCGGTGTTTGATGCGGTGATTGGCGGCGATTTCTTTGCCGACTGGCCGGGGGAAGACGCCCTGCAAACCGCCTTGGCCGCGATGCTGGCGCAAGAGAGCGATTACGAACGCCAGCTTGACGCGGCGCGCCGCTGGGCCAAGGAATGGCATTTCCGCATCGGGGTGCATCACCTGCGCGGCCTGATCGGGCCGGTCGAGGCGGCCGAGCAATATTCCGACCTTGCCGACGCGGTCCTGCGCGGGCTCTGGCCGGTGGTTCAGGATAATTTTGCGCTGCGGCACGGCCCGCCTCCGGGGCGCGGGGCGATTGTGATCGGGGCGGGTTCGCTGGGCGCGCGGCGGCTGAATGCGCGCTCTGATCTGGACCTGATCGTGATGTATGACGCCGACGGAGTGGACTCATCCGACGGCAAGCGTCCGCTCGTCTCGCGCGTCTATTATGCCAAGCTTACCAAGGCTTTGGTGACCTCGCTGTCTGCCCCCACGGCTGAGGGTCGGCTTTACGAGGTGGATATGCGGCTGCGTCCTTCGGGCAATCAGGGGCCGGTCGCGACCTCCTGGCCCGCGTTCCGTGCCTATCACGAGACCGAAGCCTGGACCTGGGAGCATCTGGCCCTTACCTCCGCCCGTCCCGTGGCGGGGCCTCAGTCGTTGCGTGAAGATACCGAAGCCTTTCGCCGCACGGTCCTGGCACAGCCCCGCGATCAGCTGGGCCTGCGTCGGGACGTCGCCGAAATGCGGGCCCGCATTGCCGCCGCACGCGGCGAGGCGCGCGATTGGGACATGAAGCTGGGGCGCGGTCGCACGCAGGAGATCGAGTTGCTGGCGCAGGCGGGGATCCTCGCGATCGGGACCGGCGAGTCGGACATCCACGCCGGGTTGGACGCCGCCGCACAGATCGGCTGGATCACTGCCGATCAGGCCAGCGACCTTGATCAGGCCTGGGCGCAATTCTGGGCGTTCAGCCTCACGACCAAGCTCTTGACGTCCCGACCTCTCGATCCCGCCGCCTTGGGTCGCGGCGGGTGGGAGTTGTTGCTACGTGACACCGGTTCGGATAGCTGGTCAGAGCTTCGGGATCATCTCGAAGAGCTGCGTGCGCGCGCCGCGAAGGCGGTGGATGCTGCCTTGGCCGTCGATCCCGAGGAGGCACGCGGCGGGGCAAATGTTGATGAAGAGGACCGCTAGATCATGTCGGAAGACCTAGACATAAACGATCCAAAGGGGTTGATCCGTGAAAGCTACCGGATCGATGGTTTGGGCGAGGCAGAGTGCCGCTCCATCCTCATCGATTGGGCCTTGAGCCTGCCGGACTCTGTCGCGCAGAAGGATGCGCTGAGCGCGCTGATCGCCCGGCACGCCGATCAGGCGCATGATCATCCAATGACGCGCTTGATGTCCGAGGGGCTGCATACGTTCCCCGTCACAGGACGCCGTGGCGGTTGGGCGGCACGGCGCAAGCACTAAGGGTGCTGGGCGGTGCCTATGCGGGCGATTTGGGGCCTGGGTGCGCCAAGGCGTTCACCATCCCCGTGCCTCGGCTGGATGCGGCGAACCGATCCCCTGCGCCCAGTCCGTCCCGGTCCAGTCCGTCACGGCCCGATCCAACGCGACCAGATCAGCGCCGCCTCATCGCGGAACAATAGGTTGGCGGGCCCGCACGCGACCGTTTGGTAGACGCATTCCCGAGGACCTGTTCATACAGGTGGGCGCCGGGTAACCGAACCACGGTCCGGACAGAGCCAGCTCCCTCGGATTTGCTTAAGGCCACCGGAATGTTACCGTTCACGAGAAGGGCAGCACCCGCCACGGATTGAGATAGTCGGTCCACCGGTCCCCGACAAGGGCCTAGGCGAAATGGCGGCGAGGTTTGTCGTGAGGGCGAGCCTATGGCCGAGCGTGTCGGTCAACCCTGTGCGCGTTCGACGATCAATCCGTCACCATTCCATACTCTGCCAATTCTTCGTCGGTCAGGATGTAGATGGAGTTCGGTGGCGTCGACAGGCCGTGCGTCATCATCATCGGATCGATGCCCATCTCGTCGAGGTAGCGCATCACCTCGCCCTGACCGCGCTGGATGTCCTGCACGGCGAGAAACGCGGGGAGGAAGGTGTTCTCTCCGAAAAAATGTTGGTGTACGCCGACGCGGCCTCTGCTCTCGACCACCCGTTCTGTCCCGGCGGCGAGCATGTAGGGGCAGGCGGACAGGCAGACGTCGCGCGCACGCACGGTGGTGGTCTTTCCGGCGTCGCGCAGCGCGCGCCCGATGCTCAGCGCATCCGTGACGGACCCGCCCGGCGAATGCAGCA
>NVQY01000177.1 GCA_002400675.1 Paracoccaceae bacterium
CGCAAATGATCCTGCGCATATGCCAACTCATCCACATCAAGCGTTCCCGCTTCCAGCCCCAAATAGGTATCCCCTGCAAAGGCCAGCGCCGCCGGTTTCATATCCTCGCCCAAGGGGGTTTCCGCAAACGTCTTAAACCGATCCTGATTGAGTTTCGCCAAAGGCTCGCTAATCTTCATCAATTTTCGTAAATCCGCAACACTAAGCCGGCGCGCGGTACGGCTAAGGCTGTAGGCATCAGCCTGAAAATCAGGAAAACTCGTCGCGACTTTCGGCGCGCCCCCTTCAAAGTCCAGCTTCTTGGCCGGAGAAATAACAGTCAGCATCTAGCGCCCCGCTTGCTCGTAATGTTTAGCCCTGATTTACAGGTTTAAACCAAATGTAATGCATGAGCGCACGAGGGTCCATCGCCATGTGGCGTGTTAACCGGATACCTTTTGACAAGGTTCAGGAAGACATAACGCTTGAGGTGGAAGGGCAATCTGGACCTGTCCCGCTTTAGTGCCGCTCCAAGTACTCGTTTAGGCAACAGCTTTGGAGAATATCGGCGGGGGGGGCAGAGAGCCATTTCCACCCAAACCGCCAGAAAGGCACTCAACAGCCCACCACCTAACCTTTGAAAGCAGCAAGAAAATTCAAGGTCAGCCACAAGCGGAGAGCGGGTTCTCGGGGGATAGTGGCGGTGGTGGGGGCGGTTCTGGGGGCGAACGTTCTCTGCAAATCAGAGGTTACTGTGTGTGCTACAGGCGGCAATTACGGCCAGTACCAGCGCAAGCCGGCCATCATTTGCAGGCAGTAGGATCGGGACCAGTACTTAATGCACCTGCTTTCAAGGTGCGCCTGATCTGCCTGTGCAAAAGGGAGCTTTGAAAAAGCCCCACACAACAAAAGAATTCACCTCGCGCTCGGCCACCCAGCACATGCGCCGCAGATGGTGCCGGAGCCTTGCCAGCACCGGCAGCTGGTTCTACACAGATTCGGTGCCACTACGCGGGTTGGTGTTTATAACCAAACCGGGTTCGACCACGCCCTTTTACCGGCACGATCAATTACTGTGACACGGACCCACGGCGAGGCGGCAAGCCTGTCCAGCGGCAAATGTGCGGTGGTCATTGATGTTCCGTGTAGCGATACCATCGAGGTGCCTTTGCCCTGAACAATGATCATGGCCGCAGAAGAACAATCCACCTCGATACGACCGTTCAAAATGCGAATGTCGTTAATTTCCGGGCCGGTGCTGGCATAATACTCACCGGCTTTCAGTGCAGCCAGCAGCGCTTCGGGTTTGTTTTCGGTTGCCTTAACCATAACCCAGCCGCCGAAAAAATCGGGGATATTAAAATGGGCATCATCAGTGGCAATCAGGTTGATTTCGCGGTCCAAATTCAGCAAATGCTCCAACGTCAAAAAGCCTTCACCGCGATCATTGCCAACTAGACATCCATGGTTGTAAACCTCGACAGCATGGGCCGCTGTGATGGATTTGGCGTCAGCCTCGGACATGCCGGACCAGTGCGGGTGGGCAATGGCCACGAATGCACCGGCTTCACGCGCGCGCAGCGCCAAAGCGGCACCGGTTTCCGAGCCCTTTACCGCGTCAAAATGTGGCGCATTCGGCGGGGTGAAATCATCGGGCAGCCCGACAGCCAGAATATGCCATAAGCCGCCATTTTCCATGGCCCCCGTATGCAGCTCCGCCCCGTGGAGCGTAGTGAAACGATCATTTTGAAATTCGGTGGTATTGGTGATTGGATAATCAAACAGACCGATAAAATGATCAGTTAATGATATAAAATCATAGCCTTCAGCCTGATAGCGACGGCAAACCTCGGCGGGCGACAACACCCCGTCCGAGTTGGTGGAATGGGTGTGCAGGTTTCCGCGGTGAAACCTGCCGGGGGTTGTGAAAAAACTGGTTGGCATAGGGTAGACTTTCGATATTCGTGGTAGGGATGGCTACAAAATCTGGCTGAGAAATTGCCGGGTGCGTTCATGCTCGGGATGGTCGAAAAATGCTACGGGGTTATTGCGTTCCACAATGTCGCCTTCGGCCATGAAAATGGCCTCGTCGGCGATGGTTTTGGCAAAGCCCATTTCATGGGTAACCACGATCATCGTCATGCCGGTATCGGCAAGGTCAACCATCACATCCAGCACTTCCTTGATCATTTCAGGGTCCAGCGCCGAGGTCGGTTCGTCAAACAGCATAATTTTCGGACGCATGCACAGCGAGCGCGCAATCGCCACCCGTTGTTGCTGCCCGCCGGACAGCTGGCCGGGGTATTTGTCGGCCTGCTCGGGGATTTTGACCCGCTCAAGATACATCATCGCGGTTTCAATCGCGTCGGCTTTGCTCTTTTTGCGCACCCATATCGGCCCCATGGTCAGATTTTCAAGGATGGTCAGGTGTGGAAACAGGTTGAAGTTCTGGAAGACCATGCCCACCTCTGTGCGGATATGGTCAAGGTTTTTCAGGTTTTTGCCCAGCCTGATGCCGTCAACGATGATGTCGCCTTCCTGATGCTCCTCTAGTGCATTAATGCAGCGAATCAGGGTTGATTTACCCGAGCCGGAGGGGCCGCAGATGACCAGACGTTCGCCGGTATGCACCGTCAGGTTGATGTTTTTCAGCACATGGAACTGGTCGTACCATTTGTTCATATCGGCGATTTCAATCATCACGTCGCTTGATCTTGCCGAAGCCAATTGACCTTTGGTTTGTGTATCGTTCATGGTATTTTACCTTATCCTTTGTGGTCACTCGAAAGCTTTACTTCGAGGTGGCGGCTGTATTTGGACATCGCAAAGCAGAGGATGAAAAACAGGATGGCGCCAAAGATCAGCGGTTCTTTGTGCAGTCCAAGCCAAGGCACGTCTTTGCTGATCGAAGTGAGCATGCCCAGAAGATCAAACAACCCGATGATCGACACCAGCGTGGTATCCTTGAGCAAGCCGATAAAGCTGCCTACAATATTGGGGATCATGTGCTTAAGTGCCTGTGGCATGATGATAAGGCCCATAGCGCCCCAATATCCAAGGCCAATGGTATGTGCGCCCTCGGCTTGGCCCTTTGGAATGGCCTGCAACCCAGCGCGCACGGTTTCGGCCATATAACAGGCGTTAAACAGCACCACCGCAATAATGACCTGCACCGGCTTGTTCAACACCACCCCCTCGGGCATGAATAGCGGAAACATGGTTGTCGCCATGAACAGCACGGTAATCAGCGGAACCGAGCGGAAAACTTCGATAAAGCCTGTGGAAAGCACGCGGATGATCGGCAGCTTGCTGCGCCGCCCCAAGGCCAGCAAAATGCCGCCCGGCAGGGCAGAGGCGATGCCGATGCCCGAAATGACCATCGTCAGAAACAGCCCACCCCATTTGGTCCAGCTCACACCCTCAACATTCCAGCCCATTTGCCAGACAAACGCCACAACAAAGGCAACCGTTGCAAGCAGCAGCAGGATATTACGCCGGGTTTTGCCGGAGGATTTGGATTGCCCCAGCATCTGGACCAGAAACGCATTCAGCGCCATATTTTTTGTCAGGCCGGTCACAACGTTGGCCATATTGATGGCAAAAGCCACGATCGCACCCGCGACCATAACCTGCATGAATATGCCCTTGTCGCCGCCCGAAAAAAGATACCCTGCAAGGAAGGGGTAAAATGTCACCACCGACACGCCCACAAGAATTTTGCCTTTTACACGCGGGATCCACATCGGAGCCATCCATAAGGCCAGCAATAGGCCGCCAAAATCTATCCGCCAGATTTCTTCTCGGGGGTAGCGCCCGTAAAATATGTTGTCGAACCAGTCAATAACCCCGGCCCAGCAGGCGCCTGTCAGGCTGTTGTCAAAGCATTCGCGCCGGTTTTCGGCCACAAAAGTTGCATTAAACAAGCCCCACGTAAGAACCCCGCTTACGGTTTGATAAATAATATAAAGCATAAAGAAGGTCAGAAGCGCATTGAAAGCCGAACTGAACAGGTTTTTGTGCAACCAGCCCAGTATCGAGGTTTCAGATATAGGTGCCGCGCGCGCCGGCGTTTGGTTTGCATTGATAATAGCCATGGTCTAGCGCTCCACCAGCTGTACACGTTTGTTGTAAATGTTCAGGAAAAACGAGATTGTCAGGCTGATAAACATATAAAACGCCATGGTCATTCCAACCATCTCCACCGCGTATCCAGCTTGGTTAAGTGCGGTTTGCATAAACAGCGACACAATGTCGGAATAGCCGATCGCAATCGCCAGAGACGAGTTCTTGACCGTGTTCATCCAGCTGCTGATCAGCGGCGGCACAATTGCAGGCATCGCTTGGGGAATAACCACCATAGCCATCACCCGCCCTTGTTTCAGCCCGATGGACATCGCGGCTTCGCTTTGGCCTTTGTTGACTGAAAGAATGCCGGCGCGGGCCGTTCCGGCTGGAAATCTCCTATGGGGCCAAGGATAGCAAGCAAAGGATTGTGGAACCGCACGGGGTTCTGCTGGGCCTGCGCAGCTATCTGGTGGCCCGCCAGCCTGCCCGCGGGCCGGAATTGCTGAACTTTCGCATGGACCGGATCCAGACGGCGAAATGCCTGGATGAAAGTTTTGCCTTTGAAGACGGATTTTCCATCGACACCTATGCGGCAAAAGCCTTCGGGGCCTATCAGGACCCGGCGCAATATGGCGAGGTTGTCTGGCGCTTCAGCACTGCGGCCGCCGACCGTGCCGCCGGATTTCAATTCCACCCGAACCAGAAAGCCGAGCATCAGCCCGACGGCAGCCTGATCGTCCGCTTCCATGCGGCCGGTTGGCTGGAAATGGCATGGTTTCTATATCAATGGGGCGACGCGGTCGGGGTGCTGGAACCGGCCGGTTTGCGCGACCTCACCGAAAATTACCGACGATCCGATTTTGACGCTTTGCCCTGAATTTCCCTCAACCCATTCAAACCACGAGAATTGCCTATGCCTGAAACCATCCCCCACGCCACCCTGAAAGAAAAACAGCGCGCCCTTCGCGCAGATTTTCCCGAAACCATGGGCCTGCGCGTCCACCGCTCGATCAGCTGGATCGGGCGCGCTGAACAAGTCGGTGACGATCACGACGCAGCATTCCTGTTCCTGTGGATTGCCTTCAATGCCGCCTACGCAGATGAGGGATCATTGCAAGGCATCGCCACCGGCGAGCGCCGAGCTTTTGAAGGTTTCTTTGCCAAACTGGTGGCGCTTGACGCCGATCAGCAGATCTACAACGCCATTTGGAAACAGTTTTCCGGCCCGATCCGCAACCTCATGCAAAACCGGTATGTGTTCAACCCGTTCTGGCAATTCCATAACGGGGTCGATGGCTATGACGACTGGGAAGAGCGTTTCAACGCCTCTGCCCGCAGTTTCGCGCAGGCCGTTCAATCCACAGACACGACCCGCGTTCTGAGTTTCGTTTTTGACCGGCTCTACATTTTGCGCAACCAGCTGATCCACGGCGGGGCAACATGGAATAGTGCCGTCAACCGCGCACAGGTTGGCGACAGCGCAGCCATCCTTGGCTTCCTGAAGCCAGTGTTCATAGACATCATGATGGACAATCCGGACGCGGATTGGGGGCGGCCGTTTTATCCGGTTGTTACATAGACAAGCGCTCGCCAATACGAAATTGCGGAATCTTCACATCCATACCTGAAGGCGAATTTATAATATTTCCGGTTTGTGTCCCCAACACGCAGGATGCTGACCGGCAGCCGTAGTGTCATACCTATCCTTGCTAAAAACCAAGGAGGATAGCATGAAAAACAGTCCAAAATCGCCTAAATCCGCGCGTATGACCACCGGCTCCGCCGCAAGGATTCAGGGCGCATCCGCGCGCGCAAATGGTGGGCAAACCCCGAAAGGTGGTTTTCCCGCCCGTGCGCAAAAGGCTGCAGCCAAAAACTCTGCCGGAAAGCGGAAATAGTAATACGGCGGGGGCGGAGTTTTCCGCCCCCGAACTTCTATCTGATGGAGGTTTTCATGCGACACAGCAAAAACAAGGACATCAACAAACTGGTGCAAAATTTAATACGCAGCGGTGCAAAAGTTGACAAGGGCACAAAACACCGGAAACTGCGACTGGAAAGTGGCCGGTTTGTTGTCATCCCCTCGACACCCAGCGACAAGCGGGCATTTTTAAATTTCAAACAGGACGTAAAACGTGCAAGCAATTTCAGACCGCAGATTCATGGATATTGAACAATGAACAAACATCCCCTTCCGTTCATGGGCGAACTCCTTGAGTTCGCCATAAGGACATTTTCCCATGTCGATGATCAAAATGAGGCCGCATTGAAAAAGGATCTGCAGCGCCTCAAGACCGGCACGACAATTTCTGCGGAAAAGTTGGGGGGAATGCTGGATACCCATTTGGGCTACCTATCGGCATATCCGCAATTCGGCCTTGAAATAAAAGAAACGATCCAGTGGCTCGTCAGCGACTATTCCGTGTTGGTCCTAAACCTGAATTGCCACAATCTGCCCGTTTCCGATGCGCGCGAAATACTTGTTCAGGAATTGGCCGCTGATGTGTGCTTTGCCTTTCCTCTCAAGGCGCTAATGGAAATCGGGGTCAATCCTCAGTATTGGCTGGATAATCCGGATCAGGTGGTTCCCGAAATTTGGGCGGCTTTTCTTGAGCAGCGCAACGTATCCATACCAACATTTGCGAAAGAACTGAGCATTCGATTGGCGCAGGCACGCAATACGGTCGAGGATAAATCTGTTGAATACAATCTGTACCGCTGGCAGAAAACCGGAAAAATGAATGTCCGATCGATTTTACAACTACTCGAGGCCGGTTATGAAGCGCTGGGGATCGCGCTGCTTTACGGAAATGCATTTCAGAGGTTTTGGGCCAGGCAATCACCGGAATTACGAAAATCGGCAGCATCCAATTGGTCGAGAGTATTTGATCATGGACCAAGAATTGCCAAATCGAAACAAGTGGCCGAAAGGCTACAACGCGCATTCACCACACATGCCACGGATAGCGCCCCTGCCGCACACACCGAAACACCGGAAGAAGCTGAAATTCTGGACCGGCTAAAAACGCTGACCAATCCTCAAAGTGCCAAAGCCATTGGCGACCGCGACAGGGCAGCAGCCATTCTTGAAGAGGTCAACCTTCTTTTCAAGGAACATGAGGGCGTTGATGGATTGCAAATTTACGCTGGCCGTTTTCACGTTCTGGATGGCGAGTTCAAGCAAGCAATTGATGCTTTTGACAAAGCATGCACCCGACAGGCATACCGAAACGGACCAGCTATGCGCAACACCCTTGAGCCGCTGCTGGTAACAGCCGCATTTATGAAAGATAAACGTCAGTTGAAAAAATGGGCCGATTGGGCTGAAGCCATGGGGTTAAAGCTCGACCTCTATCGCCCCGATGCATTGTTCTACAGGATGTTTCCGCCCGAGTTTTATTATCGGGAAACCGATACCGGCCCGCACAAAACCACGCAATCAAAGGCGGTCCAAGGCAATATAGTATGTACCGAAGACTGGTTGGACCGAAAACCGGATTTGCAACACCCAGACAGGCAGGTAAAGGGATATGGAACAACGGCTCAATCCCAGCTTTATATTTTTGCTCATACCAACCAACCTGAAAAAGTCAGTAAGCTGCTGGACGCCGGTGCCAACCCCGATTTGCTTTGCCCAAATCTAGGCTCCCCCTTATTGGGTGCGGTGCGGGCAAACAGCTCCGAGTGCTTTGCATTGCTCCTTCCAAAAACAGACTTGAAAATCATCAACCAGCGTACAAGACAAACCGGCCGAACATGCCTTGGGGAGGCCGTGAGCAACGGAAATATTGATATGGTGCGGGCACTTTTGGGCTATCGCGCCGACCCTGAATTGAGGGGGGAAATGGATGTTACTCCTTTGTATCAGGCGACTGAATTTTTTGCAAAAATCGAAAATGGCGATCAACTTCGGCAACATGTCAATCAGGCAACGCTGAACGCAGTTCCCCAGTGGATGCGGCCTTCCGCATCGCCGTTCATAGATGAACAGTTAAATGCCATGAGACAGAGAGCCCAAACTGACAATGCGGATCATCGAATTATTGCTGATGAAGTTGCAAATTTCTTTAATAACGGTGCAGGCGTTTCATTGAAAACCCGACTTGGTATAGCCAAAGCCATTTTGGAAGCCGGCGGAAGCCCAAATGCCAAACATCAAGGCGGATTCACGCCCTTTTTGTTGGCCGCCGAACAGGGAACCAAGGAAGCAATTGATCTGTTCTTGGATCATGGTGCCAATCCCCGCGACACAACCGACGATGGGCAGACAGCCTTGTCACTGCTTCTCACTAGAGGGCATAGTGAATTGGTAGAGGGGTTCTTAACAAAATTGCCGAAGACCGCTGCAACATTTTTAATGCAAAACCCCGGACCCGGAATGCAATGAACGCGGGGCGAATAAGCCATCCCTCCGTTTCGGCTTGGTGGGTGAAGTTCCCATCATTCACAGAATGCTGATCATTCGTTAGCCGCTGTTATCACCCTTAGAAAACCCAGCATGGCCTCTTGCTGCGTCTCTGAAAATCGCCGGAAGTGCAAAACAAGCTGCTGTTCTATGGCCGTGGGGCTTGTTCCGTTAATCTTCATTAGCGCCGGATCGGGGTACCGCTTTCGATTGCACAGGAAAGATATACTCGGAACGCCTGATATCCTTCTGCCACGGTACAGGGTGGCAATCTTCGTTCAGGGGTGCTTCTGGCACGGCCACGACAATTGCCACCTCTTTCGTCTTCCTAAAACCCGGACTGAATTCTGGGATGCAAAGATAACGGGCAATAAAAAACGTGATGCCCGTGTACGACAGGAGTTAATCCGGTCTGGATACCGAGTTCTGGATATCTGGGAGTGTACCATAAAGGGGAAGGTAGCGTGGGAACCGGAAATTCTTGCAAACGCACTTGGCCAATTTATTTCCAACAGTCACAAGGATTATCTTGAAATTTGTGGAGGGTAGCTTTTGAACCATGTTAATATGGCCAGACAACCCGCTTCAAAGCCTATTCGGGCGATGGAATTCGGCTGTGTGAGCTTGTATAGAATTGGAAGGGGTTTCGCTCCCAGCCCCGCTCGCACAGCGCGCGGAAGTTCGAACTAGGAAAAACGAGCGTTCTTAATTTACGTTATTTTACAACGCATTACAGAACTGAACCAAAACCGCTTTAGGCAACAGCTTTGGAGAATATCGGGGGTCAGAGAACCATTCTCGCCCAAACCGCCAGAAGGGCACTCAACAGCCCGTCGGCTATAACCTTTGAAAACAACAAGAAAATTCGGGATGAGCCACAAGCGGAGAACGGGTTCTCGGAGGATAGTGGCGGGGATGGTGCAGCAGGGAGCGAACGTTCTCTGGATCTCAGAGGTGGTTCATACGGGCCGCGGTAGTTGTGGCTTGCCCCAAGGCAATACCACCATCATTCGCTGGGTAATCAATCGGAGCAAGGACAATTGCGCCCTTGTCTTGCAACA
>NVQY01000178.1 GCA_002400675.1 Paracoccaceae bacterium
GGGGTGGGTGGATTGATCTTCCAGCAACACCGCCTCGACCTTGCCGTCGCCAGCAATGGCGTTGGTGTGGGCGTTACAGATCACCTTGATGCCGCGGCTTTCAAGTTCTTTTTGCAGCAGATAGCCGGCTGCCGGGTCAAGCTGACGCTCCATCAAATGGCCCATCAGGTGCAGAACCGTGACCTTCATGCCCTGTTCGTTCAACGCGGCGGCGGCCTCAAGCCCCAGCAAACCGCCGCCGATGATAATGGCCTTGGCACCGGGTATCTTTGCTGCACCCAGCATCGTTTCGACGTCACCCAGATCGCGAAAGCCGATCACACCGGGCAGATCATTGCCCTGTACCGGAATGAAAAACGAAGCCGAGCCAGTGGCGATCACCAGCTTGTCATAGGTGATTTCCCCAGCCGCACTGATCACCTTTTTGGCCTTGCGGTCGATCCTGGTAATGGTTTCGCCAAAACGGCAGGTGATGCCGTTGGCGGCATACCAGTCGGCATCATGGGTGACGATTTCTTCGAATGTCTTGTCGCCCGACAGAACCGGCGACAGCATGATGCGGTTATAATTGCCGCGCGGTTCAGCCCCGAACAGGGTGATGTCCCAAGCGCCGCCAGCCAGTTCCAACAGCTCTTCCAGCATCCTTCCCGATGCCATTCCAGCCCCGATAACGACAAGTTTTTGCGACATTCCGCAGGTCCTTTTAGCAGATAGTGAATCACTTGGATTGTTGATAGAAGTTGAATGTGTTTCTGTCTGTTGCTAAGAAATCAGATACTTGTTGCAAAAAACGCAACACATGAGTTTTCCTGTGAAAGTCAGCAGATGCGCCATCTTCAGGTTCTGAAATACATCGAAAAAATCGCCCGCACCGGGTCTTTGCGCAGTGCGGCGGAAGAGCTGAGCATCACGCCATCGGCGCTGAACCGGCGGATACTGGGCATCGAAGAAGAACTGGGTGTCGAGATATTTGAACGCCACCCGGCGGGGTTGCGCCCCAATATTGCCGGTGAAATCCTGCTTAAACATATCCGCGACCAGATCGCCGATATGGACCGGGTGAAATCTCGCATCGCCGATCTGACGGGCATGCGCGCGGGTCACATCAACATCGCCACCACCCGCGAAGTGGTGCAATTCTTTCTGCCCGCCCTGATCAAACGCCATCTGGTCGATTTCCCTGCCGTTACCTTCAGCGTTAACCTGCATGAACGCGGCGAGGCCGAAACATCGCTGTTGGATCATACCAATGACATCGCCATTGTGTTTGAGCCGATTCACCTGAAATCGTTGCGAACCGTCTATTCCGGGCCGCAACAGATGTTCTGTATCATGTCAGAGGGGCATCCTCTTGCCAGCCGCGAGCATCTGAAAATCTATGATTGCGTCGATTATCCGCTGTTGTTGCCCAAGCACCCGGAAGGTATCCGTCAGGTGCTGGACGGGGCGGCCGAAAAGATCGGCATCACCATGCAACCGGCGCTGGAATCCAACAGCCTTGATCTGTTGCGCCTGATGTCACAGGACAGCGAGGCGCTTAGTTTTTGTCTGGCGATTAACCTGAGACCGGATCTGGCGAACGACCGCCTGGCCATGGTGCCAATGGAATTAGGTGGATTTCCGCAGGGTTTTTTGGTTGCGGGTCATCTGCGCGGGCGCACCTTGCCGGTGGCTGCCGCGCGGTTTCTGGAAAGTGTCACCAAGGACCTTTCGCTGCGGTTTTCCTAGTGCAGGGCCGTTAGTCCTTTTTCAGAATGTCTATGTTGTGCTGGCCGGGCGTGGGGGCTGGTGCCAGGTCAGCCCGCGCCGGTGTCTTTGAAAACCTGACCGAAGGTCGGGTGGTCCAGATCTGGCCTTCGCTGGGGTGGTCAATGCGTTGAAAAAACCCTGTGGCGGCAAGGTGCGGGTCATTGGGCAGATCGTGCAATTGACGCACCGGCATGGCCGGGATGTCGGCCTCTTGCATCAGGTCAAGCCATTTTTCGGTGCTGTGTTGCGGGGCCATCTGCGCCACCATGTCGTAAATTGCACCGATGTTGCGGCTACGCTCGTCCATATTGGTCACCCAAGGGTGGTCAAGCATGTCCTCGCGGCCCACCACCGTGAAAAACCGCGCCCATTGGGCGTTGGAATAGGGCAGGATGGTTACATATCCATCCGCTGTTTTCACCGGTCGACGATGCGGCACCAACATACGCTGATAGCCAAAATTTTGCGGCTCATCCTCGAACGTGGCGGCAGCCATGTGTTCGACCAGCAGGAATGCGGCAAGGGTCTCGAACATCGGCACTTCGACATGCTGCGCCTCGCCGGTGCGTTCGCGGTGGAACAACGCGGCGATGATGGCGTGCGCCGCCGTCACGCCGCCCAGTTTGTCGGCAATGATTGTTGGCACATAGGCGGGTGGGGCGTCGGGGTTGGCCATCATCGCCATGCCAGCCATGCCCGACACCGCCTGCACGCTGTCGTCATAGGCGGGTTTGTCGGCGTAGGGTCCGTCCGAGCCGAAGCCAACCAGCGCCACGGTGATCAGCGCCGGGTTGATAGCCGTCAGTTGTTCGGGCGTCAGGCCCAGTCGTTTCAGCGCGGCGGGCCGGACGGAGGACGCAAAGACATCGGCGTCGCCCAGCAGGTCGTGCAATGCGGCGCGCCCCTCATCAGTTTTGAGGTCAATCTGAACGCTGCGCTTGTTGCGGTTGACGCCAAGATAGACCGCCCCCATGCCCGGATTTTGCATCGGTTGCACAAGTCGCAGCATGTCGCCTTCGGGCGGTTCGACCTTGATCACATCGGCCCCGAGATCGCCCAGCATTTGCGTCGCCAGCGGCCCGAATACCACCGCTGTCATGTCGATGACCTTGATCCCGGCAAGCGGGCCGGGGCGGGTATTCTTAGTCATGTTGGTTCCTTAGGTGTTGCGGTGTCTTGGCCGGTGAACTCTTGCAGCGCTGCTTTGGTGTGCGCGCCATATTCCGGTGAAGGGCCAAGGCCCGGCGTTTCATCAGAGCGCCGGATTGGCGGGGCGGGCAGGTTGACCTGGCCCGATGGTGTGCCCACCGCGACCCGGTCAAGTTGTGGGTGTTTCGACAGGGCTGTGACGTCATTGACCGCACCGCGTGCGATACCGGCGCGGTCGAGGATGTCGGCCATTTCGGTGCGGTTGAACGCGGCAAAGGCCGTCTCGATGATGAGGTCGAGTTCATGGCGATTGTCGGCCCGCAATTGATTGGTGTGAAAGCGCGGATCGTCGGCCAGATCACCCTGCCTCAGCACCGCGGAACAAAAGCGTCGCCATTCTGCATCGGTTTGCGCGGCAACGACGATCTGTTCGCCATCGCCACAACGATAGGCGCCATAAGGGCTGATCACCGGATGGCTTAGCCCCACGCGCGGCGTTGGCCGGTCAAGGTATTCCTGAAACAACAAGGGGGCCGTCATCCAGTCAGCCATGGTGTCAAACATCGCAACCGACACGCCCCGGCCTTTGCCGGTTTGGGCGCGTTCCACCAATGCCTCGCAAATGGCGGCATGGGCGGTCATGCCGGTGGCGATATCGCAGACCGATACCCCGACACGGCCCGGCGCATCCGCCGTTCCGGTGATTGAGGCAAGCCCGCTTTCGCATTGCACCAGAAGGTCATAGGCCTTTGCATCTTTCATAGGTCCATCCGCGCCGTACCCGGTGATATCGCAGGTGATCAGCCGTGGAAAGCGTTGGCGCAGGCTTGCGGAATCAAGGCCCAGTTTTTGCAAGGCACCGGGGGCGAGATTCTGGAGGAATACATCGGCCTGCGCCAGCATCGCCTCAAGCAGGTTACGGCCAGCCGGGTCTTTGATATCCAGTTCAACCGATTCCTTGCCCCGGTTGAGCCAGACGAAATAGGCACTTTCACCGTCAACCGCCGAGTCGTAGCGACGGGCGAAATCCCCGCCCCCAGGGCGTTCCACCTTGATCACCCGCGCCCCGGCATCGGCCAGCCGAGACGAAGTAAAGGGGGCCGCCACTGCCTGTTCGAGGGCGATGACCAGAATGCCGTCGAGCGGGCGGGCACGGGTTTGTGTCATTGAAATATCCAGCCTTGGAATTAGAACTGTGTTTACTTGCTTGCCCTTTTTCTAACGATTGTTAGAATACCCGTCAACAATGGATTCGCTGACAAGACGTGCGGCGATCATTATCAGGGAAGGCAGGGGCATGAGCCAAATGGGACCGGATGCAACCTTTCGCGAGGGGCTGGAGCGCGGCGAAATCAGGCTGCAAAAATGCCGGTCTTGCGGGCAATCGGTGTTTTTCCCCAGGGTCGCCTGCCCGAATTGTCATGGCATTGACCTGGACTGGCAACAGGTGTCGGGCAAGGGCGAGGTGTATACCACCACCACCGTGCGCAGAAAACCCGAGCGCGGCGGCGATTATAACGTCTGCATGGTGGAGCTGGCCGAAGGTGCGCGGATGATGAGTCGGGTTACCGGCTTTGCGCCCGACCTTGTGGCCATCGGCATGGCGGTGACGCTGTTTGTGGGCGACATTGACGACACGGCGGCCGTGCTGTGCAAACCGGCAGAGGTTTAAAGCATGACACATGAATTACGCGGTAAATCGGCGATTGCCGGGCTGGGCCATGCAGGATTTGGCGAGGCGCACGGCCAAACCGCCTATGAGATTATGGCCGAGGCATCGTTGACGGCATTGGCAGATGCGGGGCTGGGGCTGGGCGATGTGGATGGGCTGTTTTGCACCATGATGGAAGACAGTATGCCGGTGCTGATGGCGGCGGAATATCTGGGTATTCAGCCGGGGGTCATGGAAGGCACGATGTTTGGTGGGTCGTCGTTTGTCGACTATCTTGGCAAGGCGACAATGGCGCTGAATGCGGGCCTGTGTGATGTGGCGCTGATCTGCTACGGTTCGAACCAGCGCACGGCGGCGGGGCGGTTGGTGACAGCGTCGCGGGTGCCGCCCTATGAGGGTCTGTATCAGCCAAGATACCCAGTGTCGGCCTATGCCATGGCGGCGGCGCGGCACATGTATGAATATGGTACCACGCGCGAACAACTGGCTGATGTGGCGGTCGCCGCGCGCGCTTGGGCGCGGCACAACCCCGAAGCATTTGAGCGGGGCGAATTAACCCGCGAGGACGTTTTGAATGCCAGAATGATCAGCGACCCGCTTGGGGTGCGCGATTGCTGTCTGGTGACAGATGGCGGCGGCGCGCTGGTATTGGTGCGGGGTGAGCGGGCCGGTGATTTCCCCAATGCGCCGGTGCATGTGCTGGGTGTAGGGGCGGGCAGCACCCACCGCCAGATCTCGCAGATGCCGGATTTCACCACTACCGGCGCGCGCGAAAGCGGCAAACGGGCGTTTGAGATGGCCGGGGTTGGTCCGGGTGATATCGACGTGGTCGAGCTTTATGACGCGTTCACCATCAACACGATCCTGTTTCTGGAAGACCTTGGGTTTTGCGCCAAAGGCGACGGCGGCGCGTTTGTTGCGGATGGCCGCATAGCGCCCGGCGGCGCGTTGCCGGTCAACACCAATGGTGGCGGGCTGTCCTGCGTGCATCCGGGCATGTACGGCATATTCACGATTATTGAAGCGGCGCGCCAGATACGCGGCGACGCGCCGGGGATGCAACTGGACGGGGTGGAACTGGCGTTGGCGCATGGCAATGGCGGGGTTTTGTCCAGTCAGGTCACCGCCATTCTGGGCGCTGCCAGCACGGTTTAGAATTTCATAGGGATACAACAAGATGCCATTGAATATTGATGCACTGAACGCCTGGGTGTTTGAGGATATCGAACATACTTACACCGCCCGCGACACCATGCTTTATGCGCTTGGGCTGGGATTTGGCGAGGATCCGCTGGACGAAAGTGAGTTGGCGTATGTCTATGAGGACGGCTTGCAGGCCGCACCTTCGATGGCCGTTGTGCTTGGTTACCCGGGGTTTTGGCTGAAAGACCCGAAAACCGGGATCACCTGGCAAAAGGTGCTGCACGGTGAACAATGGCTGGATATTTACAAACCGCTGCCGGTTGCAGGCAAGGTGATTGGCCGCACCAGGATCGACAAGATTTCCGACAAGGGCGACAAGGGGGCGGTGATGTACCTAAGCCGCGACATCATTGATGCCGCCAGCGGTGAGACGCTGGCCAAGGTGAGCATGTCGACCTTTTGTCGGGGGGATGGCGGATTTGGCGGCGAAAATCTGGCCGGACCGACGCCCGCGATATTGCCCGACCGGGCGCCGGATCATGTGTGCGATCTGACTACCCTGCCGCGTCAGGCGCTGATTTACCGCCTTAGCGGCGATTACAACCCGCTGCATGCTGACCCGAAGGTGGCGCAAGCCGCCGGGTTTGCACAACCTATCCTGCATGGGCTGGCGACTTACGGGTTGGCGGGTCGGGCGATCCTGCGCAGCCTGTGCGACAATGATGCGGCCCGCCTGACCGGGCTGGACGTGCGGTTCTCCGCGCCGGTCTATCCCGGCGAAACCGTGCGGTTCGAGATTTGGCAGGACGGGGCCGAGGCCCGTTTTCGCGCGTCTGTGCCCGAGCGCGACAATCTGCTGGTGCTGAACAATGGCGCCGCCCGCCTGACCTGAAAGGACATTTCGATGACCCAACCGCTTGACGATATTCTGGTGCTGGATTTCAGCACCCTTTTGCCCGGCCCCATGGCGACCCTGATGCTGGCCGAGGCTGGGGCCGAGGTGATCAAACTGGAACGCCCCGGAACCGGCGAAGACATGCGCCTGACCGAACCCCGGCTGGACGGGCGTTCGATTGGCTATGCTACCCTGAACAGGGGCAAGAAAAGCATTGCCATTGACCTTAAGGCACCGGGTGCGGTGGAGCGTTTGCGGCCATTGCTGGAAAAGGCCGATGTTCTGGTAGAGCAGTTTCGCCCCGGCGTGATGGCGCGTCTTGGGCTGGGATTTGAGGATGTGAAGGCAATCAATCCCGATATCATCTATTGTTCGATCACCGGCTATGGCCAGACCGGACCCAAGCGGCTGGCGGCGGGGCATGATCTTAATTACGTTGGCGACGCGGGTATCTTGTCGCTGTCGACCGGTGGCGCGGACCAACCGACCATGCCGTTTGGCCTTGTGGCTGATATTGGTGGGGGCACCTATCCGGCGGTGGTGAATATTCTTTTGGCGCTGCGCGACCGGGACCGTACCGGCAAAGGTGCACATCTGGACATTGCCATGGCTGACGGCGTGTTTACCTTTGCCTATTGGGCCCATGCCAAAGGGGTTGTTGCTGGCGAAGAAATCAATAATTGCGGTGATCGGCTGACCGGGGGCGTGCCGCGTTACAACCTTTATGCCACCGCTGACGACCAAAGACTGGCGGTGGGTGCGCTGGAACAAAAGTTTTGGGATGCATTTTGTGATGTGATTGACCTGCCCAGGGACCTGCGGGACGACAAAGCCGATCCGGCGGCCACACAGGCAGAGGTTGCCCGTTTGGTTGCAGCCAAACCTGCCGCCGATTGGGCACCGTTGTTTGCCAAGGCCGATTGCTGCACCAGCATTGTGCTGTCCCCCACCGTCGCCGCGCGCGACCCGCATTTTACCGCGCGCGGGTTGTTTGACTGGCAGACCAGTGTGGGCAACCAGACGATGCCTGCCTTACCGCTGCCAATTGCAACCGCCTTTCGGATCCCGCCACACTCCCCGGTGCCGGCACCTGATCTGGGGGCCCATAACCGTGAATTCGATCTGCCTGCCGCAAACAAAGGTGAAGCGACATGATTGACGCCGACGACGACTCGTTCTATTCTAACATTTGTTAGAATATGTTTCTTTGGCCTTTTGAAAGCATGCCCCGATGACCCAATCGAAACCCGACCTTTCGTCTGAAGAACTTCTTTATCTGCGGCCGACCCAGTACATTGACAGCGACAGCCGCGAAATACATGCCTTTGCCAACGCGGCGCTGGCGGGGATGGACCCGGCGGCCACTAAGACCGAGATAGCCATCCGGCTGTTTGATGCGGTGCGCGACCGGGTGCGGTATGACCCATATTCATTTGCGCTTGATGCCCCGTCTTATCGCGCCAGCATCATCGCCGACATGGATGCCGCTTTTTGTGTGCCCAAGGCAATCCTGCTGACGGCCTGCCTGCGCGCGGCTGGCATCCCGGCGGCCGTGGGGTTTGCTGATGTAAAGAACCACCTGAACACGCCCAAGCTGGCAGATTTGATGGAAACCGACCTGTTCATTTATCACGGCTATGTGCAGCTTTGGCTGGGGGGGCAAACCTTTAAGGTCACGCCTGCCTTCAACACAGAGCTTTGTCAAAAATTTGGCGTCAAACCGCTGGGATTTGACGGCCACCACGATTCGCTGTTCCACGATTTCGATGAAAACGGTCGGCGCCATATGGAGTATGTGAACGATCGCGGGATTTTTGTGGACCCACCGATTGACGAGTTTCTCAGGGCTTTCCGCGAAACCTATCCCAAGCTGGAAAAATTCAACGAAGACAGAATTGCGGGCTTGGGTAAGGTGAGTGATGCCTTTACCGACGAAAGCCCAAAGGCACCGGCATGAAATACCTTGAAGATTTCTTTGTCGGTCAGACATTTTCCTTCAAAACCGCGCCGGTAAGCAAGGATGATATCATCGAGTTCGCGCGTCGGTGGGATCCGCAGCCTTTGCATATGGACGAGGCGCACGCGACAAAGATACATGGCGGGCTGATTGCCTCGGGGTTCCAAACCATGTTGCTGGTGTTTGAACCGGTGATGAAGGAACTGATGGTCGGGGTCGCCAATATAGGCGGCGCGGGGTTTGACAACCTTCGCTGGCTGCGCCCATTGCGCCCGGATCAGCCGCTTGATGTCACAATCAAAATCAACACGGTTCGCCCTTCGCGCAGCAAGCCGGACCGGGGCATTTTGCACTATACACTGACGGCGAGGGGCCTGTCGGGTGAGGCGGTATTATCAACCGACGTACCCGTCATGATCAAACGCAGACCGGGGGATGACAATGCTTGACGAAACGCCAGACAATGAGGGCGCAGAGGAGTTGCGCCTGTTACAGGACAGCGTGCGCAAATTGCTGGAACAGGCGGGCGGCGTGGACCGCGCCCGTAGGCTTCGGGGTGGCTCGGATGGTTGGGACGCGTCAGTCATGGGCGAAATCGCCGGGGCCGGTATGCTAGG
>NVQY01000179.1 GCA_002400675.1 Paracoccaceae bacterium
ACCCTACGAACTGTAGGGTGGGTGAAACCCACGCATGGCAGGCAGAAGACGCGGCGCGAGAGGGCTTGAAATAATTACATATTCGAAATATGTAATATGAAATCACCAGCGATCGGAGACACCATGCCCAGCGTTACAATTCTTGGAACCGGATTTGCCGCCCTCACGGCGGTTCGCAAACTGCGCGCGGCGGATAAATCGCTTGAGATCACCGTGGTCTCGCCCGAACCCAAGCTGGTTTACCTGCCCAGCCTGATCTGGCTGCCGTCGGGCAAACGCAAACCCGAAGACATCATCATCCCGCTGGACAACTTCTTTGAGCGTACCAACGTCACCCATGTTGCCGGCGCGGTTGAATCGCTGTCTGAGGGCGGGCGTGTGGTCAAACACACCAACGGAGAGCTGCGCAACGACGGGCTGGTGATTGGCACCGGCGGCAAGTTCATCAAGAAACTGCCCGGCATCGAACACGCCCTGACCCCGTGCGAAGGCGTGGTGCCGGTGATGGAATTCTCCAAGCAACTTGACGCGCTTGACAGCGGCACCCTCGCGTTCGGGTTCTCTGGCAATCCCAAAGAAGGCAGCGCCATGCGTGGCGGGCCGATGTTCGAATTCCTGTTCGGAACCGACACATTGCTGCGCCAACAGGGACGGCGTGACAAGTTCAAGCTGGTGTTCTTTAGCCCGGCCCCCAAACCCGGCATCCGGCTGGGTGAAAAGATCGTGCCAAAGCTGCTTAAACGCATGGCCGATCAGGATATCAAAACCTATCTGGGCAAAAAGATGGTGCGCTTTGAAGAAGGTAAAGTTGTCACCGAAGGCGGCGAATTTGACGCCGACATCATCATGTTCATGCCCGGCATGACCGGCAACCCGTGGTTCAACAACACCGACCTGCCGCGTTCGCCCGGGGGGTTGATCAAGGCTGACGCCATGTGCCGCGTCGAGGGCTTTGAACGCACTTATGTTGCCGGCGACGCCGGTAGTTTTCCCGGCCCGGACTGGATGCCGAAACAGGCGCATATGGCCGATTTGCAAGCCGAAGCCGCCGCCGCCAACCTGCTGGCCGAACTGAACGGACAAACGCCAAGCCGCACCTTCAAGGTCGAACTGATGTGCATCATCGACGACAATTCCACCGGGTCGCTGGTGGCGCGCACCGAGAAATACAACCTCGCCCTGCCATCAATGGGGCTGGCGCATCACACCAAGGTCCTGTTTGAGAAAATGTACCTGCGCCACTATCGCTGACGCGCCGAGACCACCACGCCCGGCAACATTCCCGGCGCGGTGGCCCGCATGACCGCGCCCCCCCCCGCTCGGCTGCGCAAAACAAATCGCGCGCCCGGGTCTTGTCAAAATTCGGGCGGGTCGGTTAACCTTTCGCCAATTTCATTGATCCTTGAGACTTTGAGTTGGGCGAGGGAATATTAACGTGAACTTACTTTTTCGGATAAAAGCCGCAAGCGTGGCCGCAGCGGTTCTTGTGTTCAACGCAAGCCTCCCAACCCAAGTCGTGGCTCAGGAAAGCTGGTATGGCAACTTTGTCTTCAGTCCCGAATACCCAACCGCGCTGTTTCTGAACGGCCCGATCGAGGCCGGTGCCGTCGGCAATTTCCGCAAGGCGCTGAGAGAACATAACCCGTCCGTTTTGGTGCTCAAAAGCCCCGGCGGGTCGGTGTCCGAAGGGCTTGAGATTTCCGCCATCGTCAATGACCGGGGCATGGAAACCCTGATCCCCAAGAGCGCGGATTGCGCTTCGGCCTGTTCGTTCATCTTCTTCGCTGGCGCCCCCCGGACCATACAGGGCCGTCTGGGCGTGCATCAGTTCGCCAGCACCACCGAGCGCACCGAAAGCACCAAGATAACCCAGACCGTGACCCAGGATATCGCCGCCAGGATCATTGATTACCTGAACGAATTCGAAACCCCGGGCAAAGTCTTTGTGCGCATGTACGAAACCCCGCCGCAGGAAATGTACTGGTTCTCTCGGCAGGAGATCGACCGCGTAGGCATTGAAATCACGTCCAGATCCGCGCCCGGCTACAGCACGCCCCGCACGGTTGCCAAGCCCAGTTTCAACTGCTCAAAAGCCGCCAGTGCGGTGGAAAAAGCCATTTGCAGCGACAATGGGCTGGCCGCGCTGGATGTTGAGCTGTCGCGGAGCTATCAATCGCTCAAGGCGACACTTACGGCGGATCAGTTCGCCCGTGTCCGCAATTCGCAGCGCCAGTGGATGGCCCAACGGGAAAATTGCGGCGCAAGTATCCCGTGCATTTCCCAAGCTTACCAAAGCAGGCTGAATCAGCTGAACTGACCCACGGTGCCGTCATCCGCGCAGCGGTGCAAATCGCGTTATTGCGACGCCGTTCCCGACCCTTTCTGCCCCCGCAACGCGCCCCAGACCGGCGCGATCACCTTGACCACCACCGGGATCAGAACCAACCCCAGCGCCAACCCGAACACCCCGTCAAGGGCCGCCTTGACGGTCCAGCCAACCGCGTCCTGAAACTGCGCCGGCACCAGATCGCGCGCGCCTTCAGACAGCCCTTGGATATAGTGACCCATGGCACCAAACCCCAGCACCTCGGCGCCGTGAATAACGATTGAGCCACCGACCCACAGCATCGCCGCCGTGCCGATATTGGTCAGCAACACCAAAAAACCCGGCATCGCCCGCACAATCGCCCGTCCCACCCCGCGCGTGACCCCGAACCGTCCCTTGCGGCACATCAACAGCCCCACATCATCGGCTTTGACGATCAGCGCCACGCTGCCGTAAACCACCACCGTAATGCCGATGGCAACAATCGCCAGCGTCGCCGCCTCCATCCAGATGTTGCTGGGCGGGATGGCGGCCAGCGCGATGGTCATGATCTCTGCCGACAGGATGAAATCGGTCTTGATCGCGCCGGCGGCCTTTTGTTCCTCAAGATACGCCGAGTCGCCAGATTTCTGCGTCTGTGCCTCGGGCGGGGGGGCGTGTGGCACGATCATCTGCCAGATCTTTTCGGCCCCCTCAAAACACAGATACCCGCCCCCCAGCATCAGCAAAGGCGCAATCATCCACGGCGCAAAAGACGACAGCAACATGCCGGCCGGCAGCAGGTATAACAGCTTGTTCTTGAACGATCCCTTGGTGATCTTCCAGATGATCGGCAACTCGCGAGAGGCCGCGAACCCCTGCACATATTTCGGCGTCACGGCGGCGTCGTCGATCACCGCGCCAGCCGCCTTGGCCCCGGCCTTGGCCGCCTGCGTAACCACATCATCCACGGACGCCGCCGCCACCTTGGCGATCCCCGCCACATCATCCAGCAAGGCCAGTAAACCGCTCATCGCGCACCCATTCCAATTCCGTTTCCCCGATACCCTACCTTATCCCACCCTCAGGGCAAGCGTTAGCGCAACCGGCACAAGTTTGCGCTAACACACTAGAAATACGGGCTTTTTCCCCTTCCCGCAGCGCCCATCGGCGTCTATACGCGGCCCAACACCACCACATTCGGAGACCCCCATGACCATTACCGTCGGCATCAACGGATTTGGCCGCATTGGCCGCTGCACCCTGCGCCATATCGCCGCCAGCGGGCGCAATGACATCACGGTGGTCAAGGCCAACGCAACCGGCCCGCTGGAAACGGCGGCGCATCTGTTGCGCTACGATTCGGTGCATGGGCGCTTTGGCACAGAGATTCGCGTCGGCGATCACTCGCTTGATCTGGGGGCCGGCGAGATCGAGATGTTCTCGACTTACGATCCCAATGAACTGGACTGGTCGGGCTGTGACGTGGTGCTGGAATGCACCGGCAAGTTCAACGACGGCACCAAGGCGGCGGTGCATCTTGAACGCGGGGCGAAATCGGTGCTGATTTCTTCGCCGGCCAAGAACGTCCAGAAAACCATCGTCTACGGCGTCAATGACCACCTGCTGGAAACCGGCGATACCATGGTGTCGAACGGGTCCTGCACCACCAACTGCCTCGCGCCGCTGGCCATGGTGCTGGACAATGCGTTTGGCATCGAACACGGCATCATGACCACGATCCATTCCTATACCGGCGACCAACCGACGCTGGACCGGCGCCACGACGACCTTTACCGCGCGCGCGCCGCCGCGATGGCGATCATCCCCACCTCGACCGGGGCGGCATCGGCGCTGGGCGAAGTGCTGCCCAATCTCAAGGGCCGCCTTGATGGCTCGTCCATGCGGGTGCCCACCCCGAACGTATCGGCAGTGGACCTGACATTCCGCGCCGCGCGCGACGTCACCGCCCAAGAGGTCAACGCCGCCGTCGCCGAAGCCGTCACCGGAGACGTCGGCCGTGTCATGGCCTATGATCCCGAACCCAAGGTGTCGATCGACTTCAACCACACCGAACACAGCTCTATCTTTGCCCCGGACCAAACCCGCGTGGTTGGTGGCCGCATGGTGCGGGTGCTGGCGTGGTATGACAATGAATGGGGCTTTTCGGTGCGCATGGCCGACGTCGCCGTCGCAATGGCAAGGGCCTGAGCACAAAGCAAGCCAACCTCTTGTGAACCCCTGCCGCCTCAGTCATATTTGCCGGACGGGCTGACCTGTGAGGACAAGACATGACCAATTCCATCGCGCTTGCGCTTGGCCTGATGTTGCTGGCTGCCCTTGGCGTCGATTTCTTCCTCTACGGCAGCGAACATCTGGTGTTTATCGCCAAGAAACTGTTCGATATGACCGAATGGATGGCGTTCTGGCGGTGATTGCTGCCGGCGCAGTGGGGCGCACGGGCAGAGGGCTGTTGATATGTGGTCATCACAAGGGTGCCTAGTGGGGCAAATTTCAGACAGCCGCGCGGCGGGAAAGGTTCAAGCCCGGCAAATGGGACCACATAATGCAGGGGCCTGAAAAACCGAAATCCGCAGGCCGCTTTGGCCATATCTGGGATGCGCCGCACAAACCACTTTTCCTGCTTTCCTTTGTCTGGGCGCTGATTGCCATCATGTGGTGGCCCCTTGGCGTGCAGTTCGGATTACCGGCCCCCGCCTTTGAATATCCGGTGTTGTGGCACGCGCATGAATTGATATTCGGCACGGTCGGCGCGGCGGTTGGCGGGTATCTTCTAACGGCGCTGCCCAGTTGGACCAAACAGGCACCGGCAGGCGGCACCACCTTGAAGATCGTCGTTCTTCTTTGGGTTCTGGCGCGTTTCGCTACCGCAATTTCCGGTTATCTGCCCCCCGCCCTGACGATCGCCACAAACAGCGGCTATTTCCTTTGGCTTGCCGGGTATCTGTTTTTCCAGATCACGCGTGCGCGTGTGTTTCGAAAAATTGGGTTTTGCGGCGCTCTGGTGGCCCTTGGATTGGCGGATGCATTGCTGTTGAACGCGGCAATGTCGCGCCAGCCCGAAGTCGGCCTGTCCATCGCCCGCGCGGCCATTCTTGTTATCGCGATAATGATGACGGTTATCGCCAGCCGGGCCATCCCGGCCTTTACCCAAAACTGGCTAAGGCGCGCAGGCAACAAGAACATTTCGATCCCCATCGCGCCAATTTCCCGCATCCTTGCCCTGTGCTGTCTGGGCCTTGCCCTGGTGTTGTCTCTTGCGCAACGGCCTTATGAAAGTGGCGTTGCCCTAATTGGTGCCGCCTTTCTGCTGCTGTGGAACGCGCGCCAATGGTGGCTGGTATCCACCTTGTCCAATCCGCTTTTGGTGGCGATGCATCTTGCCTATTTGTGGTTGCCCATTGGCCTTGCAGCCATGGGGCTTGGCCGGTTGTTTCCCGGTGTGTACCCGGAAGCCGACGCTATTCACGCCATAACCATCGGGGCGATGTCGGGACTTATCATGGCGATTGCCGGACGTGCGGCAGCCCTTCGCCAGAACGGAGAAATGCGCGCGGGCAAAGGGTTTGTATTCGGTACCGTGGCGATATGGGGGACCACCTGGATACGCCTGGCAGCACCGGTCTTTCCTGCCCATTCCGCCGAAATCGTGGCACTTGCAGCCGCCACCTGGGGCACAGGCTGGGCAGTGTACATCGCAGGTTTCGCGCGCGTGCTGAAAACCCCGGCGGTTCGACCAGTTTTAAGCGGTGGAAAATTCGGCGTTGAAAGCGAAATCGTCACCCAAGCCGAAAGCGGAGGTGGGGATGAGACGCGCTAACGTTTCTAACGCCCAAGCCGCTCTTTCAGGGCGTCATTGACCAGCGGAGTCACGAATTTCGACACATCCCCCCCCAGCCGGGCGATTTCCTTGACCAGTTTGCTGGCAATCGCCTGATGGCGGGCCTCGGCCATCAGGAACACGGTCTCGATCGACGAATCCAGCACCCGGTTCATGCCAACCATCTGATATTCGTATTCAAAATCTGCCACCGCCCGCAGACCACGCACGATGATTTGCGCGCCGACATCACGGGCGCAATCAATTAACAGGTTTTCAAACGGATGCACCAGAATTTCGGTGCCGGTCGGATCACCAAGCTTGGCGCATTCGGCCTCAATCATCGCCACGCGTTCCTCAAGGGTGAACATCGGCCCCTTGTCGCGGTTGATCGCCACGCCGATCACCAGCTTGTCCACCAGCAGTGACGCGCGGCGGATGATGTCCATATGACCCAGCGTCAGCGGGTCAAAGGTACCGGGGTAAAGCGCTGTTCGCATGGGGCAAGCTCCTGCATATGATTTATGCTGCACATGCAAACAGACTGTTTTGGGATTCGCAAGTGGATCAATGCGCCCGGCGCAAGAATCCCGCTTAATGCCCCATGATCATGCCTTCCAGCGCCTTTTTCTCCATCGCCAGCACCGAAAGCTGCGCCTTGACCAGATCGCCCAGCGTCACCAGACCGATCATCTTGCCGTCCTCGACAATCGGCATATGGCGGAATCGCCCCTCGGTCATCTGCGTCAGGATCTCTTCGACCGTGGCTTTGCTGGTGCTGGTGACCAGATCGGTGGTCATGTACTTGCTGACCGGCTGGGTCAGGCAGCCCGATCCGCCCTTGGCCAACTCGCGCACGATATCGCGCTCTGAGAGGATTCCCGCCGCCGTGTCGCCGCCGTCCTGCGACACCACGACCGATCCAATGCGGTTGCTGGCCAGTATTTCCGCCGCCTGCGCCACCGACGCCGAAGGTTCGATGGTCAGAACCCCGGATTTCTCCTTGGAACTGAGTATCTTGTGAATGAGCATTTCGCGTCCCCTCCGCAATAATATTTCGTCCCCCAAAGGGTTGCCGCAATATTGCATCAAGTCAAGTCTGGCTTTCCAGACGGTGCACTTCGTCGCGCAGACCTTTGCTTAGCGCATCGGCAAACCGGTTCATCCTTGCCGAATGCTGATCGCCCTGATGGCGCACCAGATAAAAGCTGCGGGTCAGGCTGACCTTGTCGGCCAGAACCCGGCGCAGACGGCCATGCGACGGCAGGGTGAAATCATGCGCCATGCCCACGCCCGCGCCCATCGCCAGCAGCTTTAGCTGCACCGCCACCGAATTGGACGCCAGATGCACGCGATGCACCCCCAGATCGGTCAGGTAATCCAGTTCTGAATCAAATATCATGTCGGGGATATAGCCGACAATCCGTTTGCTTTTCAGATCCTCCAGCGTCTCGAACGGGCCATTGTCGCGTATGTAATGGCGCGACGCCGCCAGATGCATGCGGTAATCGGTGATCTTTTTGACCAGCAACCGACCGGCAGTGGGGCGGCTGACCGTCACGGCCATGTCCGCCTCGCGTTGCGACAGGTTGATCACGCGGGGCAGCGCGACGATCTGAATGTCCAGATCCGGGTTGTCGCGGGCAATTGCGGCACAGACCTGCGGTAGCAAGTAGTTGGCGCTGCCGTCGGGTGCGCCGATGCGAATCTGCCCGTTCAGGCTTTCGCTTGGACCGTCCAGCGCATGCGCCGCGCCGCGCATCGCCGCCTCGGCCGATTCGGCGTAATCCAGCATCTTTTCGCCAGCATCACTTAGCGTATACCCTTGCGGCGACTTGACAAATAACGGCGCCTTCATCGCGCCCTCAAGCCGGGCAATGCGCCGCCCCACGGTGGCCGGATCCATCTTTAACACCCGCCCTGCCCCCGACAGGCTTGCCTGACGCGCCACGGCCAGAAAGACCTTCATATCATCCCATTGTGGCTCCATTTGCCCCCCGGTTGCCTCCTGTGTTGCCGACCTATGCATTTTTGCAAAGCCTTTTTGAAACATTGCCCCTGTTCAATGGATTTATGCAAGCCTATCGTGCGCGCAAACAGATCGCAAAATGTTTCAGGAGGAACTTTCCGATGCAAGAACTGACCCACTATATCAATGGTGAACATGTCAAAGGCACGTCCGGGCGCTTTGCCGATGTGATGAACCCGGCCACCGGCGAAGTGCAGGGCCGCGTGCCACTGGCCAACGAGGCCGAAATGGCCGGTGCCGTTGCCGCCGCCGCCGCCGCACAGCCCGCATGGGCCGCCGTCAACCCACAGCGCCGCGCGCGGGTAATGATGAAATTCGTCACCCTGCTGAACCGCGACATGGACAAACTGGCCGAAGCCCTTAGCCGAGAGCATGGCAAGACCCTGCCCGACGCCGCCGGTGACGTGCAGCGTGGCCTTGAAGTGGCCGAATATTGCATTGGCGCGCCCGAGTTGCTGAAAGGCGACTACACCGACAGCGCCGGCCCCGGCATCGACATGTATTCCATGCGTCAGGCGCTGGGTGTGACCGCCGGCATCACCCCGTTCAACTTTCCCGCCATGGTGCCCATGTGGATGTTCTGCCCGGCGATTGCCTGCGGCAACGCATTCATCCTCAAGCCGTCCGAGCGTGACCCCACAGTCACCCTGATGCTGGCCGAATTGTTCGAGGAAGCCGGCCTGCCCAAGGGCATCCTTCAGGTCGTCAACGGCGACAAGGAAGCGGTTG
>NVQY01000180.1 GCA_002400675.1 Paracoccaceae bacterium
ATGTCAAACTGCCCACCCAGCGCCGCGCCACTGCCGCTAAACGTCGCATTGATCGCCCCACCCAGAGACCGCCCCGCAAGACCGGAAAACCGCGACAGATCGGCGGCCCCGACGCGCGCGCTGCCCTCCATTTTGAAACCACTATCAAGCCCCGACAACCGCCCCTGCAACGAGGCGGTATAATCCGCCCCCTGCAAATCAACCCGCGACAATTCCAACGCGCCATCCCCCAACAAGGCAAACGCGCCGTCCATGGAAACCACCCGCCCAACCGCCTGAACAAGGCTGGCATCAGAGAAATCCACCCCGTCCAGCTTGGCCGAGAACTGCCCCCGGATCTGGGTCAGATCCCCCTGATCAAGCGTGCCATCGGCCTTGATCCGGGCGTTGGTGACGCTCATATCCGGGCGCGACAACCCGTCGATCCCCAGCTCCACCATCCACTTGTTGCTCGCGGCGGTATCCAGCGTCACCGACATCGACGCGCCGGAAATCACCGTGCGCGCGCCGGTCAGCGGCAACACCACGTTTTTGCCCCCGGGCGGCGTGATCCGCCCGTTCATCAACACCGCCTCAAGGTTGCCCGTCGCCGCAATACTTAGCGCGCCGCGCAGGGTCAGGGCATCGGACGACACAAAGAACCGGGCAACGTCAAGCCGCCCGTCCTCCTGACGCTGCCCGGCCAGCGACAGCTTGGTGTCAGCACCGAAAAACGGTTGGTAATCGGGCGTCAAAAGCGAGGTGATATTGCCACCCAGATCGGCGGTAAAGACAATACCCGGCCCAGAGTCAGTGGCAGAATCTGTGGCAGAATCTGTGGCAGAATCTGTGGCGGTGTCTTCGGACCCGTCGGTGGCCACCGCCTCTAGCAGGCGCACCTGCCCGGCCAGCCTGCTGATGCCATCGGTGGACAGGTTGATATCGGCGGTGAAATCCGCAACCGGGCCGGTGCCCTTTGCGGTCAGATGCAACGGCGGCGTGTCGGGAATGCGCAAGGCGGTGGCGATCAACCCGCCCTGATCCTCGTTCACCGACAGATCAAGGGTGATCAGACTGGTCTCATTCTCAAACCGCGCCACAAGGGCAATCCGGTCTGACGGGCGGTCAAGACGCTGGATTTTCAGGTTGGTATCCAGCGCGCCTCCGACTAGTGCCAGCGACCCGGCCATATCCAGTTGCGCGGCGATACCAAGCACCGGTTCGCCTATCTCAAACCGCTCGACGGCGATCTTGTCCAGGGTGATTTCAACCGGGAAATCAGGTAGTTGAAATGGCTGCGCCTCGGGCGAGGGCAGGGCGACCTTGGTTTCCACCGGATTCGGCGACCGGGCCAGAATGATCTCTTTCGCGCTTAGGGCGTTGACCGAAAACTGACCCCGCAGCAGCGCCAACCGGTTCCAGTCCAACACCGCGTCGTTGATGGTCAGCCAGACGCCTTGGTCGTCCGCCACGGTGATCTGTTTGATCGTCGCTTGCGAACTCAGCGCGCCTTCAAGGCCGCTTACCTTGATATAACGGCTGTCGCCCGACAGGGTGTCTTGCAGGAAATTCACCAGCATCCCGCCCGACTCTTCGTCCTGCGCCATCAGCGGCGTGATCCCGACCAACAGCCAGATCAGCACATATGCGCAAAGCCGTCTCAAAACGCCTGGCCGATGCCAAGGTAGAACTGCAATCCCTGATCCGTGGTGCCGTCCACCGGCATGGCAAGGTCAAGGCGCAAGGGGCCAAAACCGCCAAGGTCATAGCGCACCCCGATCCCGGCCCCGGAATGCGAGGCCGAGGTGCCGCTGACAAAGGAATCCGACCCGACTGCCGCGTAATCCATGAACCCCACAAGCGAAATATTTTCGGTGACGCGCCCTCGGATTTCTGCCGACAGCGCCAGAATTGACCGTCCGCCAGCGATCCCGGTTCCAACCGGAATACCCAGCGATTCAAACGGCTGGCCGCGCACGGTGCTGGCCCCACCGGAAAAGAACAGGTATTCCGGCGAGGTGCCAATCTGGCTGGCCCCGATCACTGACCCGGCCTGAACCCGCCCGGCCAGAACCACCGAATCCGATGCGGTCAGGCTGTAATATCCCCGGCCATCGACGATAATCTGCGCCCCGGATTCGGTTGTGTCAAACCCGGTGAACGGCGTGAATGTCGCGTCCAGATAAAACCCGCTGGTGGCCGATACCTTGTCGTTCCGCTTGTCCCATTCGACCTTGAGTGGCAGGGCAATCAACTGAAACCGGCGCCCAATCCCAAAGGCATCGTCGGCCACGGTCAACCCGCCGGTCAGCGAGATTTCACCATACAGATCGTCGGAAAACACCCGCCGCGCGCCGACCCCGATCACCCCGCGCGTCGCGGTGTAGTTGGTCCGGTTACGCCGCTCCAGATCGGCAAGGTAAAACGTGTTGTCATCCGGTCCCAGCGTCGCCGGAAGGTCCAGCCGCAGCGACACCCGCCCGTCAACGTCCTCGGTACCGCCAATGTTGCGCAGGGCCGCGTCAAACCGCAACCTCTCGGCGGCACCCCAAAGATTGCGATGGGTCCATGTCCCCAACAGATCCAGCCCGCTGTTGGACGATATTTCCACCCCAAACGACAGCCGCCGCAAGGGCAGGTCTTCGACGGTGGTGACAAAATCAAGTGTCCCATCGGCGTTGGGTTGCTCTGCCTCTTTCAGCGAAACCGACGAAAACGCCCCGGTCCGTCGCAGCCGCGTGCCGACCTTTTGCACCTGATCCGGGTGATAAACCTCGCCGGTGGGAAAGCCGGCAATGCGGGCGATCGCGTCGGGGCGCACACGCGACTGGCCGGTGACGCTCATGTGGCCAAAGTCAAGCAATGGTCCCGGCAACATGCGGATATCGGCGTCCAGCACGGCGTCACGGTGGCGCGCGGTTATCCTTTGCCCGCTCAGCACCGCCTTTGGATGCCCGGCATTGTGCCACCCTTTGACGCTGGCGGCGGCGGCGTCGCGGATGGCGCCGGTGCTGGCGGGCTGGCCACTGGCAAAGCTGTCGGGCAGGTCGGTTTCCGGGGCCAGCGGGCCAATCTCGGCGCGGCCAAACCGAAAGGGGCGCCCAATCGTCACCGTGATCTCGACCCGGTTCACATGGTTTGGCGTTTCCAGCGGGCCGATATAGGCCGCCTCTCGCCCATCCAAAAGGATATGCACCACCGGGCTGAAATAGCCCTCGTCATACAGAACCTGCACCAGCGTAGTGTAATCCGATAGGGACGCGGCCAGAATTTCCTGCGGGTTTTCCACCCCGCGGTTTTGCGCTGATACCGCCGAAGACGCCCCCTGCAACCGCGCGGTCAACTCTTCCGGCGCACCGGGTGCGCGCAGGGTTGTTTCCAACGCGACGGCAAGGCCGGGCAGCACAGCAAAACATGCTGTGGCAATACCGAAAACCGCGGTATTCCAACGACCTCTTGAACGCATGGCAAGGCTCCGGGTTGCCTTAAATCACTGGGCGCGTTTCGTTGTTAAGGGCACGAACTGGCGCGTGCCCTGCCGTATCACATGCAACAACAGGTTTGAATCACAATTCGTGGCACACCCCTAAATATCGCGGTTACGCGCAGGAATGCGCCCACACTTGGTGTGTTTTGCGCCTTGGGGCCGTTTACAACTGCGTGGCGCGGAACCAGCGGGCGATGGCGGCGCGGTCCTCAGGCTCCATGAATGTGACGTTGGCGGGGGGCATGGCTTGGGTGATGCCGGCCTGTAGGAAGATGCGTTTGGCGTTGCGCGCGATGTCGCCCGTGGTTTCCAGCAACACCCCCTTGGGGGCCCAGCGGATACCGTCCCAATAAGGCTCGCGCGAATGGCACATGGAACAGCGGCCCAACACGATGTCTTGCGCCTCTTCAAAGCCCGGCGCGCTGGCCATGCGGGTCTCAAAGGGGGTCAGATCGCGGGCTTCGGCCTCTTCCAGGGTCTCGTGCATGGGCGGGGTGGACAGCCAGACGATCATGATGAACAGGATCGCGGTGACTGCCCATGTCCACGTGGGGTTGCCTTTGCGCGCATGAAGCGTGTTGAAGTAATGCCGGATGGTGACGCCCATCAGGAACACCAGCGACGCAATGATCCAGTTGTATTGCGTGGCGAATGCCAGCGGATAATGGTTCGACAGCATCAGGAAAATAACCGGCAAAGTCAGATAGTTGTTATGGGTTGATCGCAGCTTGGCAATCTTGCCATACTTGGGGTCCGGCGTGCGCCCGGCCTGCAAATCGGCCACCACGATGCGTTGATTGGGCATGATGATAAAGAACACGTTGGCGGTCATGATGGTCGCGGTAAACGCCCCCAGATGCAGCATCATCGCCCGGCCCGTGAATATCTGGTTATAGCCCCAGCCCATCACCACCAGCAGCGCAAACAACAGCACCATCAACAGGGTTGGCCGCTCTGCCAGCCCGGATTTGCACAGACGGTCATAGACCAGCCAGCCAATGCTAAGGGACGCGGCCGAGATCAAAATCCCCTGCCAGACGCTCAGATCGGCCTTGTTAGCGTCGATCAGAAACAATTCCGCCCCGGCCCAGTAGACGATCATCAGCATCGCCGCCCCGCTTAGCCAGGTGGCATAGCTTTCCCATTTGAACCAGGTCAGATGCTCGGGCATCGCCTCGGGGGCGACCAGAAACTTGCGGATGTGATAAAACCCGCCGCCATGCACCTGCCATTCTTCGCCATGCGCGCCCACCGGCAGGTTCGGCGCCTGCCGCAACCCAAGGTCCAGCGCGATGAAATAGAACGAAGACCCGATCCACGCGATGGCGGTAATCACATGTACCCAACGCACCGCAAAGGCGGCCCAGTCCCAGAACACAACAAGATCATACATGAAGGCACCCCATTATTCGTATGCACGCCAGATTTTCGTATCCATCCCAGACTAGGCAAAGCCGCGTTTATTCGGTATTCCCATATATTATCAAACTGTATCAAAAAAAATGGAACAATGTCGTATCTCGATAACATCCGAACCTTTGTACGGGTCTATGAACTGGGCAGCATGTCTGCGGCGGGGCGTGACCTGCGCATATCACCCGCCGTCACCTCGGCGCGTATATCGCAGTTAGAGCAACATCTGGGCGTGCGATTGTTCCAACGCACCACCCGTAACCTTAGTGCGACCGAACAGGGCAAGGCATTCTACGGCGGCGCGGTCTCGGTTCTGGACGCGGTCGAAGACGCCGAAGCGACGGTGGCCGGCCTGACCGACAACCCACGCGGGTCATTGTATGTCGCGGCCCCGCTTGGACTGGGCCGACGACTGGTCGCGCCCGAAGTGCCGGCGTTTCTTAAGGCCTATCCCGAAATCTCTCTGCGCCTGCGCCTAAGCGACCGGGTGGTGGACCTGACCACCGAAGGCCTTGATCTGGCGTTCTTTCTCGGCCAACCCGCCGACAGCAACCTGCGCATCCGCAAGATACTTGATTGCAAACGGGTCATGTGCGCCTCACCCGCCTATATCTCGGAACGTGGCAACCCGGCCAACGGGGCGGCGTTGCTGAAAGGCGGGCACGAATGCCTGAACCTGCGGTTCCCCGGCGCGCCGGAATTTCAATGGCGCCTGATGACCCCGGACGGCCCGCAACGGTTCGCGGTGTCCGGGCGCTATGAATGCGACGATGGCGACATCCTGACTGACTGGGCCTTGTCCGGTCAGGGCATCGTCCTCAAGCCGGTCTACGAGGTGGCGGATCACCTGCTATCAGGCGCATTGGTGCCGGTCGCCACCGCCACCCCGCCCGAACCGGTGCAAATGGCGTGCCTCTATACCCACCGCCGCCACCAGGACCCCAAAACCCGTTTGTTCATGGATTTTGTCACCGACCGCGTAGGCGCGGCGGTTATGGCGGCCGAGGCAACCGTGCCAGGGTAAATACGCGCAATGCTCACCAAGGCTGACTCCGTAGGATGGGGTTCCACCCCATCTTCCACCCACCATCCCGAACCCGGCGATGGGTTAAAAACCCATCCTACGCAAGACCGCAAATGGCGTTTTGTCTCAACTGCCCCGATAGGTCGAATAGCCAAACGGCGACAGCAACAGTGGCACATGGTAATGCGCCGCCTCTGACATACCAAACCGCAACGGAATGACATTCAGGAACCTCGGATTTTCCGGCGGCGTGCCGGTTGCGTCCAGATAGGCCCCCGCGTGGAACACCAGTTCATATTCGCCAATGACAAATTCCGCTTCGGGCAGGATCTGTTCATTGGTGCGCCCGTCGGTGTTGGTCTCTAATGTGCGGATGTGGGTGCGGCTGGCACCGTCGATGCGAAACAGTTCGATCCGCAGCCCCTCGGCCGGGCAACCGCGCGCCGTGTCCAGAACATGTGTGGTCAGATATCCGGCCATTTCAGTGCCTCCTGTTGTTGGGTCCGGTGTGCCTTAGCGCGGGCGATTTGGCAAATCCGGCATTTTTGACAGTCTATTCGAAATTTTTTGAAAAACCTCGCCATTGTTCTGATTTACAAGTGTACAAAACGGCCCAAACCCTCTCAGAGAGCGTACAAAATGGACAGATACTCACGCGACATGATCGGCTACGGGGCAAACCCACCCGATCCACGCTGGCCAAACAAGGCCAAAATCGCCGTGCAGATCGTCATGAATTACGAAGAGGGCGGCGAGAATAATATCCTGCACGGCGATGCCGCGTCCGAGGCATTCCTGTCCGAAATCGTCGGTGCCGCCGCATGGCCCGGTCAGCGTCACTGGAACATGGAATCGATCTACGAATACGGCGCGCGCGCCGGATTCTGGCGCCTGCACCGGCTGCTAAAGGACACAGCCATCACCGTTTACGGCGTGGCCACCGCGCTGGCCCGCGCGCCCGATCAGGTCGCGGCGATGAAGTCCGCCGGTTGGGAAATCGCCAGCCACGGCTTGAAATGGATCGAGTACAAAGACGCCAGCGAGGCCGATGAACGCGCTGACATGATTGAGGCCATCCGCCTGCACACCGAAGTCGTCGGCACCCCTCCGCGTGGCTGGTATACCGGGCGTTGTTCGGAAAATACCGTGCGACTAGCGGCGCAAACCGGCAGCTTTGACTATGTGGCAGATGTCTATTCCGACGACCTTCCCTACTGGTCGCGGTTCGGCGATCGTGACCAGTTGCTGGTGCCCTACACGCTGGATTGCAACGACATGCGGTTCGCCACGCCGCAGGGGTTCAATTCCGGCGATCAGTTCTACACTTACCTCAAGGACAGCTTCGATACGCTGTACGCAGAAGGCACCGAAGGGCAGGCGAAAATGCTGTCAATCGGCCTGCATTGCCGCCTGATCGGGCGACCCGGTAGAGTGTTGGCTTTAAAGCGTTTTCTCGATTATGCGCGCGGGTTTGATGACGTCTGGTTTGCCACTCGCCAGCAAATCGCCGAACATTGGGCGGCCACTCATCCGCCGGTCACACGACCCCGTCCATCCCAGATGGATCGGCAAGAGTTCGTGGCCGCCTACGGCAGCATTTTTGAACATTCCCCATGGATCGCCGAGCGGGCTTTTGAACTGGAACTTGGCCCGGTTCACGACACCGCAGGGGGCTTGCACAACGCCCTTGCGCGCATGTTCCGCAGCGCCTCTGACGACGAGCGGCGCGGCGTGTTGCGCGCCCACCCAGATCTGGCCGGCAAGCTGGCGCAGGCCAACCGCCTGACCGCCGAAAGCACCTCTGAACAGGCCGGCGCAGGCCTTGATTCCCTGACCGATCAGGACCGCGCGATGTTCACGCAGTTGAACGACGCCTACACCAAAAAACACGGGTTCCCCTTCATCATCGCCGTGCGGGACAACACCAAAGCGTCGATCAAAGCGGCGTTTGAACGGCGCATCACCAACGACAATGCCACCGAACTGGCCGAAGCCTGCACCCAGGTCGAACGGATCGCCGAATTGCGCCTGCGTGACCTGTTGCCGTCATGATAAACCCTTTGAAATCAACGCCCTTGACCGCAGCTGCCTTCGCGCCCTACGGCGATGTGATCGAACTGCGTGCGACCCCGGACATGATGATCAATCAAGGTATGTGCGGACGTCATCACGACCTTGCCCAGCTTGATTTCGCAGACGGTCACGCCGGCATCAGCCTGTTCGACGCCAAGCCCCGCAGCCTTCCCCACGTGGTCGATATGGTCGAACGCCACCCACTGGGCAGTCAGGCATTTGTGCCCATAACCCAAGTGCCGTTTCTGGTCGTGGTGGCGAGCGATGACAACGGCACGCCAACCGACCTCAAGGCCTTTATCACCCAGCCGGGCCAGTCGATCAACCTGCATCGTGGGGTCTGGCACGGGGTGCTTGCGCCGATCAATTCGCCCGGTCAATATGTGGTTGTTGATCGCATTGGTGAGGGAAATAACCTGCAAGAGTTTTGGTTCGAGACGCAATATGTAGTAGAATAACCCACCCGGACGCCAACAATTAGAATTGGGGCCGGTCAACACATCTACCAACGAGGGACAACAACAATGGCAAATTCATCTATCGGGACGCCGCAGCAATTGCGCGATCCCAACTACACGCCGCCTTTGATCAAGGCGATCCCACTGGGCATCCAGCACGTGCTGGCAATGTTCGTCTCGAACGTCACGCCAGCGATCATCGTCGCCGGCGCGGCAGGGTTCGGGTTCGGGTCCGAGGCCGGGGCAATGGGCTTTCCCGACATGAGTTACATGATCCAGATGTCGATGCTGTTTGCCGGTGTCGCCACCTTGTTGCAGACCCTCACGATTGGCCCGGTCGGCGCGGCGTTGCCAATCGTTCAGGGCACCAGCTTTGC